>JALGSS010000080.1 GCA_029821745.1 Candidatus Zipacnadia bacterium | reverse complement strand
CGACCGTCACGGGCTGGTGGTCATCGAGGACGGCAGCCAGAGCCACGGGGCAGTCCACGCCGGGCAGAAAGTCGGCACTTTCGGCGACGCCGCGGGGTTCTCCTGTATGGGCGGCAAGCTGCTGGCATCCGCCGAGGGCGGATACATGGTGACGCCGCACGCCGACGTGTACTGGAAAGCGGCGCTCTGCGGCCAGCACATGGGCCGGTCACCGGAGCCGAACTTCCCGCACGACAAGTATGCCAAGTACATCGACTCGCTGGTATACACGTACCGCATGTCGCCGATGGTCGCGGTGATGCTGACGGAGCAGGTGAAGAAGCTCGACGCCGAGAACAACGGCCGACGTCAGAACGTGGCGACGTTCCGGGACAAGATGAAGGACGTACGGATCGCCGGGTTCCCGCAATACGCGGAGGGCGACGACCCCGTCTATCACATGCTCACGATGAACTTCGATGCCGACTACGCGGGCGTCGGAAAGAGTACGTTCTTCGCCGCGATGAGCGCCGAGGGCGTCAATTGCAGCCAGTACATCCCGTCGCCGATCCCGACCTGGACGCGGCTGCAATGGCAAACGTACGACGGCCCGAAGGTCAACTGGCTTGAGCCGCTGCGACAAAGCGGAATCGACTACCGCGAGGTCAGTGTGCCCAACTGCGAGGCGAAGATCGCGCGGTCCGTCGAGATGGGCTGGAACTACGTGCAGGTGAGCGAGGAGAAGATGGACCGCCTCGCGTCCGCGTTCCGCAAAGTCGAGGAGAACCTGCCCGCCCTGCGCGAGTGGGAAACTCAGCAGGCAAAATAGGCTCAGAGACGGCGCGCGCGCGTGCCCAGTGAAGCGACGGGGAGTGCAGGACATGGCGCGAGAGCCCCATCAGACGCTGGATGGATCGATCATCACGGAGCTTGTCCGACCGGAGCACGAAGGCTCGGAGAACCTGAGTGTGGCGCAAGCCGTCATAGGTGTGGGCAAGACAACACTCCTCCACTTCCACAGAAGTACGGAAGAAGTGTATTATGTCCTCCAGGGCTGGGGCACCCTCCGGATTGCCGGAAGACAGGTGACGATCGGGCCCGGAGAAGCCCATCTCATCAGGCCCGGGGAAGAGCACAGCGTCTCGTGTATCGGCGAGACCCCGCTGAAGCTACTGTGTCTGTGCGCCCCGCCATACCAACACGAGGACACCGTCGTCACGGACCGGGTGGTTGTGTGAGTGGGCTGGAGTCGCCGGCGATAGCCAGACGGGTCGCCGAAGCCGAGGATGCGATCGGCAGACGCATCGTGCTGCGCGGCACGCGCCACCGGAACCGGAAGTTCCGCGGGCGGATTGCGGTGCGGCCCACGTGCGTTCTAGTCGAGTACCGTGACGACACTGCCGGGTACTTCTGGCACTACCAGATCATCGAGGAACTCCTGGACCACCTGCTCCAAGGGCGCCTTAATGTGGTCGTTTACGAGGGTGACATTCAGTACGTTTATGCTCCGCCACAGGACTCTCACGATGCTTGGACACCGAATGAATAGACTATCCCTGCCTGCCCTCATCGCCGTGGCGATCGCCCTGTCACTCGGGATTGCGTCTTGCGGGGATGCTCCCGATATGAACCGCGTGATCGCGACAGTCAACGGGAAGCCGGTCAGATACGGCGACCTCGTCAAGGAGCTCGAGCAGCAGCACGGCCCAGCCGTTCTGCTCGACATGGTCGACGAGACGCTGATTCGGCAGGAGGCCGAGGAGCAGGGAATCTCGATCTCCCGCCAAGAGCAACAGGGCGGCCTGGACCGGGCTGCGGCGCGAGTGGGCTCCATGGCAGATCTGCGCACGCGCCTGAGGCAGTCCGGCATACCCATGGAGGCCTACGCGCACAAGATCGAGACCAATCTTCTGCTGGACAGAATCGCTCGCAGGGAGATCAAGGTCACCGATGCGGACATTGAGGACTACTACCAGAAGCACCTGAGCGAATTCCAGCGCGGCCCGCGGGTACGCGCCCGGATGATGCTCTTCTTGGACGAGGGGAGCGCCAGGGCCGTCCGAGAGATCCTCGGAGACCCGGAGGCAAGCTTCGAGGGCCTTGCGAAGACGCTGTCCGAGGACGGAGCAACGGCGTCCAACGGCGGGGACATGGGCTACTTCGAGAAGGACGACTACGCCGCCGCGATCACGAACGTGGCGTTCAAGCTCGAGCCCGACGAGATCAGCGCCGTGACGAAGGTCCCGGATGGTTGGGTGATCTTGCAGGGGATCGACAGCAAGCCCGCCGGCCCGATGGGCCTGGACGAGGTCAAGGAGCAGATCCGCCAGCGCATCGTCCGGGAGCGACAGGAGCAGAAGCGGGGCGAATGGCTCGTGGGCGCCCGCAAAGCGGCCACGCTGATCGTCCCGGATAAGGACTTGGACGCGAAGCTCAGGACGCGTCTGGATACTGTGAAGCCGCCGCCGATGCCCGGCGAGCTGTAGAGCTCCCAGGTCGGCGACAGGCGATGAAGAGGGTCCGGATCAGCGCATCGACGTCAGGTGACCCCGGACCCTCGTGCATGTTCTGATAGACGCCCAAAGGGCAACGCCGGCTGCGCCGCAGGTGCGGCGCGCTTGCCCAGAGAATAGGCATATGCGAATGCGGGGGCGGTCTGGCTCATCAGGACCTGCCCGGGGAGGACGCCTTCGGAGCGCCGGAGGTGAGATGTGTGGTACTGTCAATGCTGCTTGTCTTCCCGGACCCCGAGGCCGACAACGACTCTGGGGGGCCGACGGAGTCCGGTTTTGACGGGAACCTGATGACTCTCTCGATCGGTTCGGACGGGGCTCTGGGCCCGCCGGCCCAGGCCGTGTTCGTCGATCAGGAAGCCTACGAAGCCTTGCGGTCAGCCGGGCTCGGAGACAAGCCCACCACTGAGATTCTCGATGCCCTCGAGCAATACCTGCCGCCTGACACGTACCAGGCGCACATGATCGCCACGCTTGAAGCCGGTGCGACGCTGGACAATCTGCGGCTGGATGTGCTGGAGGTCGAAGAGGAGGATGGCCCGCACCTGGCGATCAGCTTCATGACCCGCTGACGGCCGGCGCGGAGCGCCAGGGAATGCGGCGCCGAAATATGACGGGCCTGACCCATGCGAGGGTCAGGCCCGTGTGCGTTGTCCATATCCACGCGATTCGGAGGGTCCTAGAAGCTCTGGTAGATCGGGAAGGCCTCGCAGAGCTCCTCGACCTCAGCCCGCACCGCGCCGAGTACGTCCTCGTTGGGCGACCCGTCGGAGTTCAGCCCGTTGTCGATGACCCGCGCCATCCAATCGCCGATCATCTCCATCTCTGCTTCCTTCATCTTCCGACTGGTAATGGCGGGTGTTCCGGGCCGGATCCCGGAGGTCTCCTTCGCGCTCAGCGGATCGTTGGGCACGAGGTTCTTGTTGACCACGATGCCGGCCGCTTCCAGCAGGTCGGCGGCGACTTTCCCGGTGATGTTCTTGTTGGTCAAACGGACCAGCAGCAAGTGGTTGTCGGTGCCGCCGGTGACGAGATCGAAGTCATGGCGCTGGAGGGTCCGGGCGAGCTGCTGCGCGTTCCGGATGATCTGGCGCTGATACTCGCGGAACCCAAACTCCTGCGCTTCATTGAAGGCGACGGCCTTGGCGCCGATGATGTGCATCAGCGGCCCGGCCTGGACACCGGGGAATACCGCCCGGTCCAGAGCCTTGGCCCACTTCTCCTTGCACAGCGCGAGGGCGCCGCGGGGCCCGCGCAAGGTCTTGTGGGTCGTTGATGTCACCACGTCGCAGTATGGCACCGGGTCCGGGTGGCACTCCGCCGCGACCAGACCGCAGATGTGGGCGATGTCGGCCATCAGGTACGCGCCCACCTCGTCCGCGATCTCCTTGAACTTCATGAAGTCGATGATCCTCGGATACGCGCTGGCGCCGGCGATGATCAGCTTCGGCCGCAGTTCCTTCGCCTGGTCGAGAATCGCGTCATAGTTGAGCTGGTCGGTATCCGGGTCGAGGCCGTAGAAGTGGCAGTCATAGCGCTGCCCGCTGAAGTTGACCTTGTCACCGTGGGTGAGGTGTCCGCCCTGGGGCACGCTCATGGCGAGCATACTGTCGCCCGGCTCAAGCAAGGCCCAGTACGCGGCCATGTTGGCCGCCGTGCCGGTATGGGGCTGCACGTTCGCGTGGTCCGCGCCGAACAGAGCCTTGGCCCGGTCGATCGCGAGCTGCTCGAGCTTGTCGTAGTTCTCGCATCCGTTGTAGTACCGCTTGTATGGGTAACCTTCGGCGTACTTATTGGTGAGGATCGAGCCACAGGCCGCCATGACTGCGCGGCTGGCGTAGTTCTCCGACGGGATCATCATCAGGGTCTTCTGCTGGCGATCGAGCTCGTCCCCGATGATCCCGGCGACCTCGTGATCGGCCTCAAGAATGCTGCGCTCCATCATGATCTGGTTGTCTCCTCCACGTTCATGTCAAGCCACGGAAGTGGCGTGGGTAGTCGCTGTCGGGCCCCGTTTCCATGGCTTCCAGATGGGCGCTTATCCCCGGGCCGCCACAGAAACGGGGCGCGTACCGCAACCGCCCCTGGCCCACTTGCAGCAACATGAGTGGGACATCTGCGGATCACGCTCCCCGCTGGGTAGTACTCGAAAGTTCGGTCTGGGCATGGCGTAGTGTTGAGAAAGCCACTTGGGTAGCTGCGGGCTGGAGAACCCGTGCCGGGTATCCATGACGGGAGCCCCGCAGGCCCACACGGCGATCCTGGGGCATCCGTGGGGCCCCGCCGATTGTGCGACGTCGGCACCCCACGGCTATCTGGCCCTTCTTCAACACAACAATGGTCACTGGTCGGCGATGCCCGGCGTCGATCCGAAGCGGGCCGGGCCATTCAGTCCTCGTCTTCCAGTTGCCTGCGTATCGCTTCACGCACTTGCGCGATCTCGTCCGGAGCCAGGTTCATCAGCGGCGAGTCCTCTGCCACCAGGTCCTCACTGATGATCTGGAACTGCTCGCGCTGAAGCTTGAGAATATAGCGCGAAACATGCTGCTGCACGCCAAAGGGCAGCGCCCTGAGGTGCCGGATCAATTCCTGCTCAAACCGTGTTAGTTTGAAGTCGTCCGCCACAGCGTCCACGTGCCTAGAAAAGCAGATTATCTACGAGACGGCAGGTTGCGCCATTAGTGCCAGAAGTGCCGCATGCCGCTGAGGACCATCACGACGCCCTGGTCGTCGGCGGCCTTGATGACGTCGTCATCTTTCACGGAGCCACCGGGCTGGATGATCGCGACCGCGCCGGTCTCGGCGGCCGATACGAGCCCGTCGGGCGCCGGGAACATGGCGTCCGAGGCCAGGCAGGCACCCTCTGCGCGCTTACCGGCCTTGCGCGCGGCGATGAGCGCTGAATCGATCCGGCTCATCTGGCCGGCGCCACAGCCCACAAGCCGCTTGCCCTGCACGAGCACGATGGCGTTGCTCTTCACGTGCTTGGCGACTTTGTCGGCGAACAGCAGTGACTCGAGCTGCTCAGTGGTCGGCTGCTTTTTCGTCACTATCTTAGTACCAATTCTCGATACAGACTGACTGTCCTGCGTCTGGATGACCGCGCCACCGGGAATCTTCTTGACGTCGTAGTCGGCAAACCGGCCTTCCGGGGCGAAGTCGGCCATCGCCATTACGCGAACGTTCTTCCGCCGGCTGAGGATCTCCAGCGCTTCGTCCGTGTAACCCGGGGCGATGACGCACTCGGGGAACGCGCTGATGATCATGCTCTCATCGTCGCCGGTTTCCTCGCGGTAACGGGGCTCGATGACCTCGCGCAGGAACTCGTTGTTGCCGATCATCGCGGCGATCTCGGCGTCCACCACTCGGTTGAAGCCGAAGATGCCACCGAAGGAGGAGATCGGGTCTCCCGACCACGCATCCTGGAATGCCTGGGTGATGTCGTCGGCGCTTGCCAGGCCGCAGGGGTTCAGGTGCTTGATGACGCAGGCGGCGGGCTCGTCGAACTCACGCACGCACTCCAGCGCGGCGGTGAGGTCCAGGTAGTTGTTGAAGGAGAGCTCCTTCCGGCCGTGGAGCTTCTCCGCGCGGGCGACACCGGGCTCGGCGGAGCCAACCTGAGCGTACGCCGCGCCGTCCTGGTGCGGGTTCTCCCCGTAACGCAGGTCCTGGCCCTGCTTCACGTACCAAGGGGCGAAGTACTTCGGCATCTTCTCGCCCTCTGCGGCCGTCTGCTTGCACAGGTAGTTCACGATCGCCGCGTCATACTGGCCGGTGTGCGCGAAGGCCTCCAGTGCGAGGGTCTGGCGGGTGGCGAAGCTCAGGCAGCCATCGTTCGCCTGCATCTCGGCGATGATATCGTCGTAGAAGTCGACCTTGCAGACCACGGCGACGTACTTGTGGTTCTTGGCCGACGAGCGGACCATGGTCGGGCCGCCGATGTCGATGTTCTCGACAGCGTCTTCCAGCGTGACGTCTTCCTTGGCAACCGTCTGCTGGAAGGGATATAGGTTGACGACGACCATGTCGATCATGTCGATGCCCAGGTCGGCGGCTTCCTGCATGTGGGTTTCGTCATCGCGTACTGCGAGCAAACCGCCGTGGACCTTCGGGTGGAGGGTGACCACACGGTGGTTCATGATCTCGGGGAATCCGGTGTACTCTTCCACAGCCTTGACGGGAACTCCCGCCTCTTCGAGCTTGCGGCGCGTGCCACCGGTGGACAGGATCTCGACACCCATCGACACCAGCGCATTGGCAAACTCGACGACACCGGTCTTGTCGCTGACGCTGATCAAAGCGCGCTGTACTTTACGCATCACGGCCTCACCTCCGGCACAACAAAATCGCCGACGCCGATCCGCTGGCGTCAGCTCCCAGTCACAGAAGGGATTATAGACGCGAGGAGGGGGAATGTCAAAGCTGGGCGGGGACTGGACGAAGCAGGCCGGGAGTGGCATCATGGGGGCATTCCGGGTAGTTATCTTGCGCGCCCCTACCGGCGCCACGGAGCTGCGCGCATGGAGAAGAACACGCCACAGCTTTGGGATGAAGTCTGGGAGGAGGCCGGCTCGGCACCGGACGCTGACCTTGTGCTGACCGGCGAGAGGCGCGGTGTGCGCTGGCGACGGATCGAGGCCGCCATCCGCCGCCGGCTTGGCCAACCTGCGGCGCTGAAGGTGATCGAGATCGGGGCTGGAACCGGCGTGGGAGCGGCGCTTCTGACGACGCAGGGGGCGTCTGCCACCGTGCTGGACTACTCACAAGCCGCGCTGAAACGGTCCAGGCGTTTCTTCGAATCGGTCTCGCTCCGTGGCGAGTTCGTCTGCGCCGATGCTCTGGATATCCCCGCTGATCTGCGTGAGAGCTTTGACGTCAGCCTGTCCTTCGGCCTTGCGGAGCACTTCACCGGAGACAGCCGCACTCAGATCATCGCGACGCACGTGGAACTGCTGCGTCCGGGCGGGCTGGCGATCATCTCCGTGCCCAATCGGCACAACCTGCCATATCGCTTCTTCAGGTTCGTGGCGGAGCGCACGGGACGGTGGCGCGTCGGGGAGGAGTATCCGTTCTCCCGGGGTGAGCTGCGCCGAATATGCCGGGAGATCGGCGTCGATGACGTTGCCTTCCTCGGCGACAGCCTCCTCGAGTCCGCCCGGTTCCTCATTCCGACGCGCGTGAAGCTGTGGTGGGAGCGGCTCAGGCATCGGGTTGGGATCCCCGCAGTCGGCGTTCCCGGCACTCTTCTGGACGCGTACCTTAGCTATTCCCTCGTGCTGGTGGCAGCGAAGAAGTAGCGTTCGGCTATCCTCACCGCGTGGCCTCGCGGTAGGCTTCGAGCGTGAGTTGCGCCGTGCGCTCCCATGTGTACTCGCGTGACCGCTCCATGCCCCGCTCGACGAGTCTCGACCGCAACCCATAATCCGCAAGCACGCGCGCCACAGCGTTCGCGCTCGCCGATCTGTCCTCCGGGTCCACGAGAAGCGCCGCGTCGCCTGCCGCCTCCGGCAGGGACGAGACGTTCGAGCACACCACAGGCGTCCCGCAAGCCATGGACTCGAGCACCGGCAGCCCGAAACCCTCGAACAGCGACGGGAAGCACAGGGCGCCGGCGGCGGAGTAGATCATCGGTAGGTCATCCTCGGGTACGTGGCCCAGCAGGTGGATCCGGTCGCGTCGCGGTGAGGCCTCAATGGCGGCGCAGGCATCCCTATCTCGCTGTACAGCGCCGACAACTGCCAGGCGGACACCGGCGTCCGGCAGGAGATCGAAGGCCTCAACCACTGCCCTGAGGTTCTTGCGTGGATGGCCCGACCCCACGCACCCCAACACATACCCCGGCTCGATTCGGTACTTATCCAGAACATGCGTGCCCGCGTTGGGCACGGGGCGGAACCGCGGATCGACGCCCAGTGGCGTGACGAAGACCTTGTCCTCAGGCAAATCGAACGCTCTCACCACGTCCGCCTTGGTCGCCTCCGAGATGGCGATGACGGCCGCAGCGCGATGGGCCGCCTGCGGAATGAGCGTCTCGTAGTAGCCGAGCTCGCGCGGATCATACAACTCGGGGTAGCGGAGAGCCGCGAGGTCATAGAAAGTAACGATGGCGGGAGCGGGCAGGACGCGCGGCAGCAGCCCGCCCGGAAAATGCGCCACCTGCAGACGGTCCAGGGCCATCAAGGCAGGCATGCGCAGACGTAGCCAGAGTCGCGTGTAGCGTGACAGGCGCGACTTGTGGGCGGCGTCCCAAATGCCCTCGGTGTCGGGGCCGGGCTCCGGGCCCGCGGCGTAGAGACACACCTCAGGGCGGTCCTCCAGACGCAATAGCCCGCGCACAAGGTTGAGCGTGTAGGTCTCAACCCCGCTTTTCTCCGGCGTCAGTAGATAGCTTGCGTCAATGCCTACGCGCATGGGCGGTACTCCAAGAGTCAGTCTGAGGGCCACAAGCGATTCCGTGGCGCGATTGCAGCGGCACGGCAAGCCTCCGACCGGGTTCAGCCGCAGCGAACACCGCTCCGCGAACTCATGTGCTCTTCTTGTCTGAATTACAGATACCCCAGCCCCCTGAGACGTTCCTCAAGTTCTGCCTGCTCCTCTGCGGAGTACACATCAACCTGCGCCTCGGGTTCGGGAAGGGCCTCGTCTACCACCTGGACGGGGCGGGCTGCGGCATCACCGGACAGGCATTCGGTGAGGGCGCGTCCGTCCATGTAAGAGGGCACGGGCAAGCCGAGGAGATGAAGGACTGTGGGGGCGAAGTCAGTGACGCTGCACGCCCTCGGAGCGGAGGCGGCCGCAACCCCCTCACCGCTGATCATGAGGATGCCTGTGTCGGCATGGACGCCGCATGGCGGAATCAATGGAGTGACGAGGCCGGGCTGCTGTATGAAGAGAACGAGCTCAGCTTCGGAAGTGGCGGCTCCGAAGGCCATGTCCTCGCTTAGAGGCGAGAGCACTGCGTCGGGGGCGTCGTCGATGGCCGGGCCGTGGTAGAGCTCGTCCCGGGAGGCAACTCGGGAAAACAGCAGGTCGCCCGTGGCGGGATCGCGCGCTTCCTGCAGAGCGCGAACGGTTCCCCGCCGGACCTCGGCGGCACGCTGAGGTTCGACGGCGCCGTCTGGGTCGCGCCCGGAGATCAGCATCCTGACGGCACCGTAGCCGCCCACAGGCACGGCGGTGGAGGCAGGTCGATCCACTACCACGGCGGGTCCTGACAGGAGGGCTTCTCGGCTGGCGCGGGCAGCCTTGCGGAGGCGGCTGGTGACGGCTGGCGGCAAGATCCGCTTGATGATGCCCCAACCTCGCAGCAGCATGGATGCCCGGGCTTCGCTGGCCCCGCCGGCGGCTTCGTCCCATCGGACCTGCATGAGTCCGAGACGGGTGAAGAGCTTGGGGAGATTCACCTGGCGCCCGGCCCAGCGCAGGCCGTGATCAGAGACCGCAATCACCGGGGTTTGTGGCCGGTCGACGAGCTCGAGCAAGGCGCTGAGGTGTTCGTCGATGCCACGGGCAACGCGCAGCAAACCCGCTTCATACTCATCGCGGGTGCTTGCGCGGGCGTGGCCGGCCCAATCGAGGCTATTGAGGAAGACGGCAAGAACGTCGAATTCGCTATGAGACAGGAGATGTCGGGCCGCGTCGACGCGCATGGCCGCAAAGCGGATGAGCTCGTCAGCCCCGGGCCAAGCGTCGGGATCGAGGTCAGGCTGCTGCCTGTAGTCCGGGACCGCAGCCAACAGGTCGGGCTGCAGGGAGGTGGGGCTGAAGGCTTCCTCATTAAGGGCGGGCGCACCGAAGCCCGAGACCATCATGCCGTTGATAGTCTCGGCCGGGTAGCAGAGGGGGACGTTCACCGCACAGCACCGAAGCCCGGCTTCAGAGAGTCGTCGCCAGATGGAGGGGGCTTGCCGCGGCAAGACCCACCAAGGCCGGCGTTTCGGGTAGCTATAGTCCTGGAAGTCATAGATGCCGTGCTTGCCGGGATTACAGCCGGTGAAGGCGCTTGTCCACGCGGGGGCGCTTAATGGGGGCGAAGTGGACCGGCAGGGCAACAGGCGTCCGACCGACACCAGCCTGGCCACTGTCGGCAGTTCACCCGCCGACAGCCAGCGCTCCAGAAGAGCGTGAGGGGTCCCATCCAGACCCAGTATGAGGAGCTTCGGTGAGGCCATCGTCCACATCCCCGTCCCCGCCGTCGGCAGCATGGCGGGAGTCATTAGTTTGCCAACGGCGTGGGGCGCGATCAACACGTGGTCAGCGGCCGCACTGCCGGTGGGCGTCCCTGTCACGCAGCCCCCGAATGTAGCCAACGACGTGGGCGAAGTCGACGATCCAGTTAGCAGTAGGGGCAAGCAGGGCCGCCTTCCGATCACTCGTGCGTCTTGCGGCTTTGAGCGCGTGGCGACCCCAGTAGGCGATCAGCAATGCAAGCAGACCCCACCATAGAGGCGTACAGAAGAAGCCGCCGAGGATCACAGCCCATTTCACGCAAAGCAGCACGCAGACCTTTGTGTAATGGCCGAACCACAAGCCGCGCTCGGCGTCGCCCCGGGCGTAGCCCGCGAACTGCCTGAACAGACCGCGGAATGAGCTTTCAGGGCGCCAATCGACGACCGCGGCGGGCTCGAAGAGAAACCGGGAGCCCTGCGCGCGCATGGCCAGATCGAAGGCGGTGTCCTCGGCGGTATCGTTGCGACGGCGCGACCGCTCCGGGTAGCCCCCGGCGGATTCCCAGGCGGACCTTCTGAAAGCGACGGACCGCGAAGAGGGCAAGAAAGTGTCGGGGTCGACCTCCGCGAGAGAGGGCACCGTGGCCGAGGCGACGGCATCCTCCCAGGTGCTCCGGGCGTCGGGG
>JALGSS010000956.1 GCA_029821745.1 Candidatus Zipacnadia bacterium | reverse complement strand
GCGGGGGCGTCGAGGATCACGTGGAAGAGCAGTTCGTCGCCCTGCTTCAGTGTCTGCGGCAGAGGCGAACCGTCCGCCATCATCACCGCGAGACCGTTCACGGGCCGCTTCACGAGCCGCATCCAGTCAAAAGTGAACAGCAGCTTGCCCAAGTAGGCCGTCACGAAGCACTTCTTCGCGGTTCCGTCCCGGTAGCTGTCATGGACGTAGTGGGTGTCCACGGTATAGATCCCGGGGCGTGAGGTGTTGATCGCTCCGCGATAGCCGGGCTTGCCTGAGGACGAAGAGAAGCCCACATTCACGAACCGGTAGCCCTTGCCCTCGATGCTGTCCAGCTTCACCTGCAAGAACCGATAGGCGGAATCGTAGGGCCAGATGTGCGACATTGCCGAGCCGCCCTTGGGCGAGATACTCGTGCACACGACGCCGCCTCCCTCGCGAGGCGTGGCCTTGAAGCTCTCCGGGTTGACGACCCACTCCGTGTCCTTACCATCCCAGTAGTACTTGTCCCGGGGCTTGAACGCGGTGAAGTCGTCCTCCCACAGCGCGTTGATCTCTACCTGGTCTGCGGCAGGTATCGGGCTCACAGGCGCCTCAACCTTCACCTCCGGGCTCACCAGAGCCGTCGCGGGCCCCGGGCCTGCCTCCTCGTAGGCCTCGATCTCGGCGATCTGCGGGGCGGAACTGGTGGGCAACGGCACATCCCGGGCGGTCAGGGCGGTCACGCGAATCTTCAGGCAGCGCACGGGCGGGTCGAAGCGGTGCTCGACGACGTCTTCCTCATTGTCGCGAATCCCCGCTTCATGGAGCCGCCCGTCAGGGCTCTGCAGGCGCAGGTCGTAGTCCTTCAGGTTGGGGGTATGGATGACCACGCGGCCGACCGTGGCAGCCTTCGGCAAGGTCAGCTCGAGCCACGAGGGCTTCCCGTCCGCGTGGGAGGCGCACCAGCCGAGGTCATCCGTGATCCCATTGATCGCGTAGTAGTAGTATTGGTCGAACCACGGCGCGTAGTAGCCTTTCGAGGCCGTCGCGCGCACTCCCCGGCTCACATGCAGCAGGTTCCCGGGCTTCGCCGACTCGGCGATGCGTTGCGCGAGTTCCTCCTCGATCGCTGTGGTGGTCTTGAACCCGGTTGCGTCGGGGTCCGTGGTGTAGATTCGCGCGTCACCTTCAGCGAGAGTGTCGGTGAATGCGCCGCCCTCGACCTGCACCTTCCGGCCTTCGGACATCACCAGTAATTCGTCGACTCCTTCAAGCAGCGGGTGGCTGATCGTCGCGCTACGCTCACCGGGCTTGTGGTTCACGAGCACGAGGTAGACATGGTCGCCAGCCTTGCGGATCCAACCTGCAATTTCGGCGTCGGACTCGATCTTCAGCGCCTCATCGGGAGGCGGGGCAGCAATGGCTCCCGTCTGCTCAAGAAACCGTAGCTCCCGCCAGACATGTGGCAGGCCGTAGCGGAGCTCAATCTCCGGCATGAAGAACGAACTCGTGTAGCCTGTCCATCCGCGCGCGCCATAGGTCAGGGCCACGAGCATCTGGTTGCGCATCACCTTGTATGAGTACGGCGGCGCCGTCCCGTAGTCGGCGGTCGTATGCGCCTGTGACGACGAATGCCACGGCGTGAGCATGATCGCCTGGCCGGGCCGGAGCACCTCACGGCAGCGCTTCATGAAGTTCGGAACGTAGTCCAGGTTCGCCGAGTACGGGTCAGGGCTGAGGATGTCGGCGCACTTGTACCCGTGGGTGACGATCCCGTCCAGCGTGTCATTCGTGACGATGACCGGGTGGTATGGGTCCAGCTCGCACAGCAGCTTGTAGAAGTTCTCCAGGTAATCGGAGCGCGTGTTGTGGATCTCCGGCTCGTCGGCGATGTAGTAGCCCAGAAGGCCCGGCTCCTTCGCGGCGGCCTCAACCACCTTCCTGGCGCAGTCCACGGTCAGCTCGCTGGGTCTAGGCAACGTCTTGTGCTCGCCGCGGATCTGGTCGCCCTTCTCCTTGTCTCGCCAGAGATTGAAGCTGAAGTACAGCCGCCCGTTCTCCACCGACACCACCGAGAAAATCCCGTTCTCCGCGAACAGCTTTCCGATGCTGCCGGTCTCGGGCGGGTAGATCACAGAGGGGATGGTCAGATTCTGCAGCGCGACAACGTCCTCCCGCGGGTCGTGGGTGGGCACGCCCCCGTACCAGCCGAT
>JALGSS010000955.1 GCA_029821745.1 Candidatus Zipacnadia bacterium | reverse complement strand
TGGCCCTCGGCGACAGCTACGTGACGATTCTGCATCTCAATGACTTGCATGGCTACCTGCAGCCTGTCGAGCGTGGAGACACGAGCAGGGGCGGCTTGGCGCGGATCGCCACCGTCGTCGGCGACGTGCGCCTCTGGAACAATGCCCACGGGAACGACACGTTGTTCCTCGAAGCGGGGGACATCCTCCAGGGGACCCCGCTTTCCATGATCTACCGGGGCGAGCCGGACGTGAAATGCCTCAACCAGATGGCGCTGGACATGATGTGCGTGGGTAACCACGAGTTCGACTTCGGGCAGGAGAACCTGGCCAAGATCGTGGCTCTCGCCCGGTACCCGATCCTCTCCGCCAACATCCACATCACGGCCACCGGCGAGCGGCTCGTGCGGCCGTACGTGCTTTTCACCCTCGCCGACGGTACCCGCAGCGCCGTGTTCGGGCTGACCTCCAAGGACACCGCTGTTGAGACGCTCCCGAAGAATGTCGAGGGCCTGGCCTTCGAGGATCCGATCGGGGAGGCCCGGCGGCTGATGCCCGAACTGCGCGCCAACGCCGACTTCATCATCGCCCTGAGCCACATCGGCTACGAGAACGATCTGGAGTTAGCGAAAGCCGTGCCCGATCTGGATGTCATCATCGGGGCGCACTCGCACACCTTCGTCGAGCCGCCGACGAAGATCGGGAAGACGCTGATCTGTCAGGCCGAGAGCTACGGGCGTTATCTTGGTCAACTGGACATGCTCGTGCGCGATGGCGATGTCGCGAAGTACCGTGGCTTCCTGCGACCCATCGACAAGCGCATCGCCGCCGACCCGGCCGTTCAGGCGATCATCGACGAGTACGCGGGCAAGCTGGAGGAGCGGCTCGCGGAAGTAGTGGCCGAGACCACGGTGGACCTCGACGGTGAGCGCGACGACATCCGCAGCCGCGAGACGAATCTGGGCAACCTGCTGTGCGACCTGTACCGGGAGTACACCCGGGCGGAAGTCTGCGTCTGCAACGCAGGAGGCATTCGCGCCTCGATTCCCGCGGGGCCGATCACCGTGGGTCAGGTGCTGAAGGTTGCGCCGTTCAGCAATGTGTTCAGCGTGAAGGACGTCACCGGCGAGCAACTGTGGAACACGCTGGCGCGCTCCGCAAGCCTGGAGCGCCCCGCGGGCGGGTTCCTCCAGGTGTCAGGCCTCAAGATGGTGATCGAGGGTCAGGAGCTCAAGTCCGTCACCATAGGGGGCGAGCCGCTGGATCGCGCCCGGACGTATGTCCTCGCTGCGCCTGAGTTCCTGCTGGCCGGCGGAGATGGCTACAGCATGCTCGTGGAGGGTGCGGAGCCGGTGTCCTTGGGCTATACCGACAATGCCATCGTGCTCGAGAAGCTGAAGGAGAAGAGGACGGTCAGCCCGGAGGTCGAGGGGCGAATTGTGATCCGATAGCGGTTTCTCGACAGGGCAAGCCCTTGAGAGATGCCGTGATGACGTGCACCGTCTGCTGGTCCTGCATAGTTAATGTCACCTGATTTTCCATGAGTGACATTCTCGCAGAACCGTTAGCAGTGACGGAATCGCAGACCTACGACACTCAAACCGCGTCTGATTGCGTGGTGACTCGAATTATGCTATACTTTTCTGTCAGTTTCAATGTGCCCTAGTTCCGCGATCCCATGCTCTGGAGAGACTGGGGAGGCGGGATTGGTGTGCTTCCTGCTCCGGCCGCTGGAACGGGCCGGAGCCACTAGTCCAAAGGAAGGACGGTCAGAACCAAACATGCCCAAAGAAGCCGTGCTGTATGAAGCGATGTACATCCTCGATTCGAGCCTGTCCGCAGAGCAGATTGAGGAGATCGAGAACCGCCTCAAGGCCGGAATCGAGGCCCTCGGCGCAGAAATCCAGTGGATCCACGAGTTTGGCCGCCGTCGCCTGGCATACAAGATCATGGGCCACTCGGACGGCATCTACCGCCTGATGTACTTCCTTGGCGACGGTGCCGCAGTTGAAGAGATTAACCACGAGTACGGTCTGATCGAGGAAATTATTCGCGGCCACGTTGTCACGGCCAACCCCGACTACTTGCTCGGAAAGCCGAAATCCGAAAGCGAACAGGCGGCTGAGGCGGCAGCGGCGAGCGAGACTGCCGAAGAGGCCCCGGCTGAGGAGCCTGTTGCCGAAGCGCCTGCTGCCGAAGAGGCCCCCGTTGAGGAGCCTG
>JALGSS010000954.1 GCA_029821745.1 Candidatus Zipacnadia bacterium | reverse complement strand
AGCGCTTCACCGACAGCTACAATGAAACCGCAGCGCCGTTCGAGTGGACCAAGGCCGAAGTGCACCAGACAAGCCTCAAACCAAAGTATGCGGACTTATGCAAGTAAGTACTAGCGGCGGCCAGGAATCCCCGGGAGCGCGCCCGGGACGAGCGATGTGAGCTTCGTGGCAAGCCGGCGAGCCGGTCGCCAGTCCGGCCGCCGCCAGGGGCTCGGGCTGCGCTCCCGCAGGGCCTCATCCTCAGATCGGGGGGCTATCGCGTGAGTTCGAGCTTCCCCGCGCGTTGCATGTGCCACGGGGCGCCGCCGGTCTTCACCCATGCGATCCACTGCTTCTCCGCCGCCTTCAGCACGCCGATGTTGAATAGCAGATCGCGGACCTTCCCTGGCTTCACGTTCATCGAAGCCCAGGGGATGCGCCACTCGCCGGACCATCGCCCGGGGGTGATGGTCGCGGCGTACTGCACGCTCTCGCCCACACGTTTCGCCGCGGCTGCGGGGGCCTTCGCGTTCTCGACGCTCGCGCACTTGCCCGATGGGTAGCCCTGGATGACGAAGATAGGCCCGGGCTTCTTGCCTGACACGTCCTGGATGCAGATCTCGGCCCCATCGTCGCGGCCCCACGTTCCGCCCTCGGTGATCAGAGCCTCCGAGCTGGACACCTCATTGATCAGAGCCACGTAGAGCGCGTCATCGTCGTAGGTCACGCACGCGTAGCTGGGCTGCTTACCGTTCCCGTCGGCCATTGACAGCGCGGCCACAGTGATCCTCGCGCCGGGGGCATCCCAGTTCCACTCCGGGGCGTCGAGCTTGCCGTCGATGGTGGGGACAGTCTGGCACCGCGCGGCCTTGATCACCGGGATATTCGTCCGGGGGGGCGCGGCTTGCTCGCGCGGCTGCCCCTCGGGATGCCGCAGGTGCTCCTCGCGCCACGGGTCATCATCCACGGGCCACGACGCGCGGTCCGGTGACGCATACAGGCCCATCTTCTCGATGGGCAGGGGCTTGAAGCCCAGCTCCAGCGCCGGGGAGTCCTCGCGCAGGCGGAAGTCACCCGCTGCCGCGTTCACGAAGCGCGGATCGGCGATGACGGAGTTGGGGTCGAAGCCCATCTTCTGCCACGCGGCCCAGTAGTCGCCGTCCTCCACGCCGGATATGTTCATGGTAACGGGCCGGCCGCCGTGCCAGATGAGATTGCGGTCGGATTCGGCCAGCACCTGCTCCCACTTGCGCCCACGGACGAAGCGCGCCTTCGGTTCGGTGTAGTAGAGGATGTTGCCGAGCAGCTTCGTGCCCGTCATCAGCCACATCTCGGTATCCGGGTGGCCTTTGGTGCGCCCGCTGGTGACGCTGTCGATGGGTGCGTACTCGACCTGCTGCAGGGAGCTGTCGACGATGATGTTGTTTTCGATGATGTTGTCCTGGCCACCGTGGATCATGACCCCGCCGCGCTGCGCTCGGACGATGAGGTTGCCATACACGTGCACGCCGCTGGTGTAGTCGTCCAGGTACACGCCCCAGCAGTAGTGGGGGTACTCCCAGACCCCGGGTTTGAGCATGTTGTAGCCGCCGGTATCGTGGACGTAGTTGTAGCGGACGATGCTGCCCCGCTCGTAGATGTCGCGGGAGCCCATGCCGATGGCCCCCGTATCCGACTGCTCCTGGTTCGTGTGGTGGACGTGGTTGTACTCGACGATATTGCGGAAGCCATTGAAGGTGATGCCCTGCCGGGGCGTATCGTGCACCAGATTGTGGGAGACCACGTTGTCATGGGTCACGTTGCCTCCGCAGCCGGGCCAGATGCAGATCGCCCCCCACGCATTGCCGCCCTCGCCTACGTCACTCACATGGTTGTTGCTGATGACATTGTGGTGGAGGCGGTTCTCCAGGCGGTGCTCCCAGTCTCGCTTGCCCTGGAGGACGATCGCCGATCCGCCGACGTGGGCGATGTCGCAGCCGAGGATGTTGTTGTGATGGCTCTGTTCGCTGATCGTGAGAGCGGTGCCGCCGCAGTTGGTGAGTGTGCACGCGGCGATGGTGCAGTTCTCGGACATGCTCATGGTCACGAGGCCGCCGTGAGTCTCGGAGATGTCCATGCCGCGGAGATTGATGTAGCTCACGAAGGCGCCCTTGGCCGGATCGCCGGCAAAGCTGATGAGGTTGCTGAGTACCGGCAGCGAGACCTGATCGCCGGGGGCTTC
>JALGSS010000953.1 GCA_029821745.1 Candidatus Zipacnadia bacterium | reverse complement strand
ATACCGCGCCAGCGGGTCAGCAATGCCCTGAAGCGGAATTGTCTGGCGTCCAGTCTCCCCAGCCTGCAATGCGCTGAAGGGCAGGGCGACCGAGTCTATTCTGGGTCCGGTCGAGACCGGCGAGGTTAGAGTGAGCCGCCCCGACATAGGCGTCTCCGACAGATTCGTCATCGACACGGAGACCCCAGCGCCGTCCGTGCCCGGCAGCGGCGTCATCGCCAGGCGCAGAGGCGGCGTGACGGTCACCTCGCGCCGGATCAGCCCGCTCACGCGATCTGGCGCCCCGGGGTAGCGGAGCGCAACCCAGTGCCGGCCGAGCCGGGCGTCAGGCTTCGCGGTGATCTGCAGTTTTCCCGGTCCGATCCGCGTCACGTCGAGACCGTCCGGGGTCTCGACCGTCGCCTCAGCGTCGGGAAGCAACGGGTAACCTATGCGAATCGTGGCTCCCCGGGCAAGGCTGACGGCGGCTGCATCTCCGTCGGTGGGCGCCGGTGGAGCGTCCCCGTCGGCTCCAGCCGGGACATCAATGAGCAGCGGCTCGTCCCGCAGGTTGACCAGCACAGAATCGACGGGCGTGATCGGCCACTGGTGCCCTGCGACGTCGGTCACGGTTCCCGTACCCTCACCGCTGGACAAGGACGCGTACCCGGTGGCCCCCTCGCCTTCTTTCCACGCGATGTAGGTCCAGCGGTCGCCCTTCCGCCAGCGGTACACGTATGCGCCTTCGCCGCAGTCGACGCGGGTGTCGAAGTCGGTGTCCTCAAGGGCCTCAGTCAGGCGCGCGTACGCGGCGGCGGCCTCGTGGGGCTCACCGGTTCCGGGGTCGATGAGCGAGCAGTACCGGAACTCGCCCGTGTTTACCCAGTGCATCACAAACCACCAGGACGCCAGGACGCCGTGGCTTTCGGCGACCGCGTAGCGCTTGTACACATGGGATGCCTTCTCGCGCTCCGGTAGCACAGTCCCCAGGGCTCCCGTGACCTCCGTAATGGTGATGGGCTTGTCGACTCCGTGTTTCTTCATGTCCGCCCGGACGCGAGTCAATAGGGCGTCCATCCGGGGGATCGGCACGTAGAGGTGCACATCGACGATATCCGTGTAGTCGCCGCCACCGTTCGCCAGGAGCTTATCCACCATCGCCGGATCGACGTCGAGGCCGGTGATTCCGCCCCACATCACGATGCAGTCCGGGTCGGCGCGGTGCGCTGCTTCGTACCCCACCTTGAGCACCTCGGCCCACTTCTCCGGGATCCCCGGCTGATACAGGTTCGGCTCATTGCCCAGTTGCCAGTACTTGACCAGGTGCTTGAACTTGCTCACCGACTCGTAGACGAACTGTCCGTAGTCCCCCAGGCTCACGTCCCCGCGCAGGGCCTGGTTCGAGGTGTTGATCATCCCCACGTAGTTGATCCCGTAGCGCTTCGCCAGCTCCATCCGGCGTTCGTCCCAGTTGAAATTGGGCCGCTCCCAACGCGCCCCGAGCCACCGCTTTGTGTACGAGTGCCCGACGAGCATCGCGAAAGGTGAGTCCGGCTTCAGCGAGAAGTCGGTTGGGCGCGGAACCACAAGTAGTCCGAACTCTTGTGCCTCGCCCTGGGGAGGATCGGTTCTCACGCGGGCCACGAGGTGCTCACGGGCCGGTACATCGACCGGGGTAGCGGTGATCGTGACAGAAGACGCACGGTCAGACCTCGCGGTGACCTCACCACGGCCTGAGGTCAGCAACTTGCCCCGAGAGTCCACCACGTCCATGGTCAGCGCGACAGTGCGCGGCGGACCTTCGGCCAGTCGCACACCGGCTCGCACCGAAAGTGGAGCGCCGGGCTCGAAGATCCGCTCCGCCGCTGAGAGAGAGACCGTGACGTCCGGTCCCCCGACAGGTTCGTCGCCCAAAGGGGTCACGGCCACATCATCCAGCCACGCCGTGCCGGTGGAGGACCAGTTGAAGCGGAAGACAAGCTCCCCTTGAGTGGCGCCGACGGGGGCCTGAACCGGGCGCTCACGGTAGACCCACGCGTGCGTGTAGCCGTTCACTGTCGCCGCGAGTTCCGACGAGAGCCGTGTGCCCCCATCATCCAGCCAGGCAATCTCGAGGACCGCGCTGTAGTTCGGATCGCGCTTGTAGTCCATCTCCGTCCGCATCCAGGCAGAGACAAGCCAACGGCCCGGCGATGCGGGGAACCGGGCGCTACGCACCTGCGGC
>JALGSS010000952.1 GCA_029821745.1 Candidatus Zipacnadia bacterium | reverse complement strand
TGCCACAACCAGCTCCTATAACCTGTCGGGTGAGAGCCGGTTGCGACAAACAGTGGCTCCTGCACCTTGCTGAGCGTGTGGCCGGATCAAACCCGCCCACCAGTGGCCGGTTTTAACGCGCCCGATGACACACGAATAGCAGACGGAATCGGCGCCGATCCATCGCTTGCCCCTGTTCTTGACAATGGACCTCATAGGAGAAAAGCGGGTTAGGTCTCTGAAAATCTGCTGACATGCTACTCAACTTCTTCTATTCTGCGTCGGAAAGACCTACGTCTTCCGGAGGCTGTGGATAAGATCCTCGGCCGACTGGCCGTTGGCAAGCGACTCCTCGATCATGACATGCGCCTCATGCACGGAGACGCCGGAGAGCAACGCCGCCCCTGCCAGCAGCACCGAGGGCGGCGTGCACTGTCCGCCGGCGATGTGCAATCGTACATATTCCATGGCGCGGAACAAGGCATCGCATGCTTCGGCATAGGGCCGGCCGCTCAATTGGGCAACGTACCGCGAAGCGCGGTCAATAAGCTTCTTGTTGGCAGGAGACACCCAAGTCATACAATTCCCGAGCACGCGTCCCATCAGAGTCATGGTCAGGCAGGACACTGCATTCATGACCATCTTGACGGCAACGTGTTCGCCGAGACCCAAAGCGCTTGGCCAGGGAGGGATCACGATGGACAAGACTTCAGTCTCGTTGACCTGCGGGGCACACGGCGTCTGGCAGAAGCGCACGACCATCGTGCGTGCGCCGCGTTCCCTGGTGCGGGCCAGTACGCGGCCCGCGGCGGTTTGTTCATCGGCTGGTTCGAATTCATCACCTGCCTCTGCAATCACTACGGCGTCGCGCCCATCGCGCAGACGGCCCTCCAGCCCGGAGAGGCTGATGTCGAAGCGGGCGATTTCGTCGCGTGCGATCTGGGGCATGGCGGCCGGCAGTTCCGGCCCGACCATGGCTGCGATCTCGTCCGAAGACCACACCACGTCGCTCAGATCGCGCTGCAACAGCCGGCGCCACGATGCCATGCTGTCCTCGCATGGCGTGACAAGATAGCTCCACGACGGCGCGCCATGCTCGCCACGCTTGACAAATGGCGGCACCAGAAAGGTCGGGGATCGCTCAGTCGTGTCGCTGAGGACGTCAAGCGCATAGCGGTCGGCAAGATAGGTCAGAAGTCCGCCGCGTCCGTAGACCTCGCGCTCAAACAGAGCCCACCGCGCTGCGGATGCCACGTTCTCGTTGCGGCCCAAGGCACGGATTACGCTTGTGAGCCGATCTGCCATGCGGTCCGGGGCCTTCGCATCGGCGCCGAGCGTCAGCGCAGTCCTCGCGCCGCGCTGAGCGGACAGCATGTCTGCGACGACCGACTCCAGCGCAGACCCGAGAAAGACCATTTCAGCCGTGGTAGCCTGCATGCGGGTAGATCCGCTGATGGCCATGGGTCCGGTGGCAAGACATACCTTCGATATGCGGTCATCTTCGATGACCGCCCGGCTGCGTTGGATGCCGGCCAGGGCCTCACTCGGGTTGTTGTAGACGAACCATGCCGTGGCGCCGGCTGCAACGCCGGCCCGTGCAGTGCCGATGACGAAGCTCGTCTCGCCGCCTTCACTGACCGCGCACACCAGGTCGTTCGCGCACAGACCCGCGTCCATGACCTGACGCTCGCCAAAGACCTGGTAGTCCTCGTATCCCTCGACGGCCCGGATGAGCGCGTAATCCCCGCCAGCCATGACGCTGACGACACGGTGCCTCATTCCCCGCTGATCCCGGCCGTGCTCCCGCCAGAAACGGCGCCAGGCGGCGTCGAGCAGAATGGCCAAGCGTCCGGTCGAACCGCATCCTGTGAAGAAGATGCGACCGCCTCGCTCCAGGGTTCGCGCCATGTCTGCGGCCAGTCGGCGCGCGGCGTCTACCGTGTCCGGATGCCGCAGGACGGGTGGGATGTCCCGATCGACGGCCCACAGCAGGCGCATGGCTTCGCATGGGTCGGCCTGCGCGACGGCGCTGAGATTCGCCGTGACAGGGTGTGACTGCTCTGTCAGGAGTTCGCCCAGATGGAATTGCGTCTCACCCTCGACAAAATGGCGCGCGTCGTCTCGCATCAACATCTCCTACGGGGTAACGAAGGTAAAACCGAATCCAAGCATGCGTGCCAGGCACTCGCACTCCTGCGTGTAATCGCTCGGCGCCAGCGTGTAA
>JALGSS010000951.1 GCA_029821745.1 Candidatus Zipacnadia bacterium | reverse complement strand
GCCCAGCCGGTAGATCGCTCGGGCGATGCGATCCGTGGGCCAGCGACGATACGCGCGCTCATACGACTCGCGCACGATGGACGCCGCGCCCCGGGGATAGCGGGCACCACGCCCCGCGCCACTGTCTCCGTACGACGGGGCGAACTGCCCCGCGACAAGGAAGTCGATCCAGGTATCGTATTCAGCTCGGAATTTCGGGTACTGAAGGGGATCGTAGAGGTTGCAGCGTGACTGCCGGCGTGGCGAGTCCACCCGGGAGAGGATCTCGGCCATGTCGGACTTGCTGGGCACGTATCCGATCGCGTAGCCGAAGGCTGAAATCCACACCACGCCTTCGCGAGTGGTGGTGTTGATGAGGGTCTCGTCGTCGAAGCCGCCCCTGTTCCCGCCGCTGTTGTAGGCGTGGGTGAATAGTTCCTCAATCCAGCGGTCGCTGATTGGCCCCATGTTGGCGCAGACTGCGAACTGGGCCATGTCCTCCTCGCGGGCGCCCATGTTCCCGCCGCTGAGCTCCCGGCGCATCCAGTCCCAGCCGAACACCTGGATGAGATACGTGTCGATGAGCGCTTTGACATCGGCCGGCGACTGGATCGCGAGGTCCTTGGTCTTCAGGAACTCGACGAGCTGGGCGTCCTGCTCGATGTGGTCGAAGATTGCATCATATGCCTTTGCGGCGGGAACGAGGATGTCGTTGCGCTCCCAGTTACCGTCGATGAGAAGGCGTCCGGGCCGCTTGTATTTCGTCCGGACCTGCTGCCAGCGCATGTTCATGCCGGGATAGACGTATGCCATGCGGGCGAGCAGCACTGCCGCCCGGTGGGCTGATTCTTCGTCGCCCAGCAGCAAGTAGCGCATCGCCAGCCGGTGGATGTGCCGGCCGACGCCTTCCCACAGCGCGCGATGGTTGTAGTAGGCGACCCAGCCTGCGGCCTTCGCGCGGTCCCCCGTGCCGAGATCATTGCCCCAGCCGTCATCGGGTGCGTCTCCACTGGTGAAATCATCTCCTGCCCAATCGTTCGAGGGGTACCATTCCTTGCAGACCGGGCACTGGGCCTTGAACGGGTGTCCACGATCGACGTGCCACGGATAGAACCCGCTGGTCTTGAAGACCTCGTCACCGCACGTCGGGCAGGGCCAGTTGCTGTAACACTGCCGGGGGACATTCCAGGACGGAAGCGCGGCGAAAAGCTCCGCGTCTGACATGCCTTCGAAGCGGGTCGTCTGCTTGACGGTATCAACGAGTTCCGGGTGCTCGTCGAGATTGGCCTGCGCCACGGCAAGCAGGTCATCGGAGTAGTAGGAGCGCCCCTGTTTCCTGGCGGTAGGATCGACCCCGCGAACAATCTGGATGTTGCGTTCGATGTCCTCGCGGTAAGTCAGCACCTGCAAGGGGACCGAGAGCGTTCCCCGGCCCTCAACGGCGACCCCGATCTGCCCGCCCGTGACGCCCCGGTCGGCACGCAGGTACAGACGCGTGAAGGTGCGCCCATCCGCGGGCTTAGTCTTGTCGAGGAGCGTGACGCCATCGGGCAGGTTCGGCTGACCGACCGCCTGAGGCGGATAGGGAAGCTCCAGCCAGAAGACCTGCTCCATAACCGGCGGCGAGTCCGGGCCGATAGTGGGCTCATCGCGGTGAGCGTACGGGTCGGGTAGGTCCGCCGACATCGCCGGCATGGTGAGGACTCCGATCAGCATGAGAGGAAGTAGGGAACCGAGGCGCATCGTCGTCAACACCGTCCTGTGGGGCGAAGAAGTCTCCCGGTCGGCGCAATGGGACGGGCACGGGCGGGAGGTCGAATGGGTCGTGGGCGCGAACTGCCGCCTCAGAATAACCCGTAACCAACTCCGCCCGCAACGGGGTGTCCCCTGTGCAGAGCCGGCAGGTTCGGTTTGTGGTCCTCGCGTCAGTCCTGGCTGCTATCCCCGCGGCTGGAGCCCCTACGTTGCCGACAGGAGCAAATGGCATGGTCTTCGAGATACCCAGCAACGCGCAGTTCCGATTCCAGGGCATAGTCGGCGACCGCGTCGATGGTTCTACCGGCGTGACCGCGAACCTGTGCCGAGTCTGGTACCGTGGGCCGGAGAGTTCATCGGGAAGTACCTCATCTCTGCGATCCAGGCGTGCCGAATGACGGACGACGCGCGGCTCAAGCCCTTCATCGCCGAAACGATCGCGCGGTTCATCGCCACACAGGCCGAAGATGGGTACCTGGGACCCTTCCGGAAGGACGAGCGCCTGCTGGGCCACTGGGACCTGTGGGGGCACTACCACGCGATGCTGGCGCTGCTGATGTGGTATGAGGACACGGGAGACAAGGCCGCGCTGGCCTGTGCGGTGCGAGCGGGCGACCTCGTCTGCGACACCTTCCTGGGCACCGGGCGCAAGGTGCACGACGCGGGGTCCCACGAGATGAACATGGCGATTGTCCACTCCCTGGGTCGCCTGTACCGGCATACGGACGACGTGCGCTATTTGCGGATGATGGAGCAGGTCGTCAAAGAGTGGGAGATCCCGCCGGCCGGGGACTACCTGCGCACCGGACTGGCGGGCGTGGACTTCTACCGGACGCCGAAGCCGCGCTGGGAGAGCCTTCATGATCTGCAGGGGCTGACAGAGCTATTCCAGATCCATGCCGAAGCCGGAGACATGGCGGCCGCTGAGCCATACCGCACCGCATTCATGCAACACTGGACGAGCATCCGCGACTACGACATCCACCCCAGCGGGGGCTTCACCACGGGCGAGCAGGCCGTCGGCGACCCCTACGCCGAGGGGGCCATTGAGACCTGCTGCACGACGGCGTGGATGGCGCTGACGGTTGACATGCTGCGGCTCACCGGCGACCCATCTGCGGCAGACGAGCTTGAGCTCGCGACGTGGAACAGCATGCTCGGGTCGCAGCACCCCTCGGGGCGC
>JALGSS010000950.1 GCA_029821745.1 Candidatus Zipacnadia bacterium | reverse complement strand
TCATGCTTGCGTGGTGTCCGCTGGCGGACATGAGGCCTACTTCGAAAATAGACCCCGCAGAGCCCTCACCCTAACCCTCTCCCATACTCCGCGGACGGCGCCTCCGCAGCCGGAGGTGGGAGAGGGGACCGGAGGCGCGGCCCCGAAAACCACCTTCTGCCGGCCCAAAGCCCTTCACCGGATCTCGATCGCGGCTCTGGGCCGTTCTTCGCGTCGTATTCTCGTCCTGCGTGGTGCGCGATGACGCATCACGTCTACTTCGAAAATAGTCCACCATCCGCTGGGGCCGGTGTCAACCTCAATCCGTTGAGGCCCGTGGCCCTCTGCTGAACGCTCAACACGCAGACGGGCCCGGTCCCCCGGCGCGGTCTGGGCGGTCACTGGATCGAGCAGAGCTGTGTCCACATTCTCGTTCTGCACGGTGTGCGCCGGCGAATATGGATTCTACAATCTCTCCAGCTCCCGCAGACGCGGCTCGCAGCGGAGCAGCGCGTATGCGCTGGAACTGCTGGTGATCGTCCCATCACGGGCCATCTCGATGGCCTCGTCTATCGAGAAGCTGTGGACCTGGATCATCTCGCCGGATTCCGGTGTGGCCTGACCCAGGGTCACGCCGGTGGCCAGGTATAGGTGGAAGTCCGCGTTGAGCTTCCCAATGGCCGGGTGGAACATGCCTACATAGGTCAGGGCTCCCGCCTCCCCGCCGACCTCCTCCTCTAGCTCGCGCCGCGCCAGCTCAGCCAGGTCATCCCCCTCGAAATCGTGGCTCCCGCCGGCGGGGATCTCCCACACCCAGTCGTCGATGGTGTAGCGATACTGCCTGATCAGGACCACCTCACGGGTGGTCGTTACCGGCACAATGAGCACCACGGGCTTGATCTCGACGTACGAATAGGAGCCTGTTTGCCCATCCGGCCAGATGAGCTTGTCCTGCCGGAGCGTCAGGAACTGATTCCGGAACGGGTATGTCGTCTCCTCGATGTGCCATCCCAGGCGGCGTCCATTCGGCTTGTCCTTCGACGTCACAGGGTCAGTCATAGGATGATATCGAGTTCTTCGAAGACCGGCACCCCCAGGAGCACGGTGTGCAGGACCGGGTCGGTCTGCAGGATGGTGCACGCTTTGCCGTCGGCCCTGATGGCCTTGGGCACCCGCTTCAGCCCGCAGATGGTCAGGGCGATATGCTCGTAGGGTGGCTTGTAGGCGCCCTCTCTGTCCCACGCGATGGTGACGCTGGTGTCGGTCTGGCGGAGCACGAAGCGGCTGAGTCGCTGTTCGCCGCGCTGGTACGCCAGACCGGTGCCAGCGTCCTCATAGAGCTCCGTGGTGGCCTCGCCGGGCTCCCCAAGGGGGTAGACGTTGAGGCGCAGGAACATGTCCTTGCGTTGCTCGACGCTGGCGCCGATCTCGCCCATGGTCAGCACCGTCCCGCCGCGGACCAGCAGCGGCATAACCTCGAGCGACCCAAACTGCTTGATCCTGCCGCCACCCTCGTGGCACTCGTTGGACCAGAATTCGTACCACGTGCCGGGGGGCAGCGTCACCCACCGCTCCGCCGCTCCTGGTTCCAGGACCGGTGCGATCAGCAGCTTGTCGCCGCACAGGAAGGCATCGTCGACGTCCCACAAAGCCGGTACATCCGGGGCGGCCCAGGCCAGCGGGCGGACCATAGGCCAGCCTCGGGTGCTCGTCTGCCAGATGGCGGTATAGAGGTAGGGGAGTAGCTCGTATCGCAGCTCGATAAAGCGCCGGATGATGCTCAGATAGGGTTCCCCGTAGGACCAGGGTTCCTGGTCCGGGTCGCCCTTGGCCGTGTGGGCCCGGAAGAAGGGCATAAAGGCTGCCATCTGCACCCAGCGCGTGAAGAGCTCCCCGTCCGGCTCGCCGATGAAGCCGCCGACGTCCGGACCCGTGAAGCCAATGCCCGAGAGCCCCAGTCCGAGCATCATCGGGAGGGTCAGCCGCAGCGCCTCCCAGGTGCTCTCGTTATCGGCGGTCCACGAGGTGGCGTAACGTTGAACCCCGGCCCAGCCGGCCCGCGTGATCACCACCGGGCGCGTCTCGGGTTGGAGTGCTTCCAGGCCCTCGCGGGTGGCGCGGGCCATCAACATGCCGTAGAGGTTGTGAGCTTCGGCGTGCGTGCCGCCACGCCCCTCCATCGCGTGCCGGAGGTTTGCGGGCAGCGTGCGGTCGCCCTGTTGGGCA
>JALGSS010000949.1 GCA_029821745.1 Candidatus Zipacnadia bacterium | reverse complement strand
CTGGAGATGATGACGAACTACCCGGCGTTCCAGAGCTATTTCAACGAATGGATGCCCGGCTGCCGCGACGTGGAGTTCCCCAAGCGCCAGTATGAAGCGGAGATTGCGTACTGCGACGCGTGCCTGGCGAAGCTCTTCGACCGCGTCCAGAGCATGAAGGGCATCGAGGACACACTGATCGTGATGGTAGCCGACCACGGCGAGGAGCTTGACGAGCACGCCATGTGGTTCGACCACCACGGCATGTACGAGACTAACCTGCACGTCCCGCTCATCATGACGCATCCGGAGCGCATCCCGGCCGGACTGCGGCTCGGGGGTTTGGCGACGCACCTGGATCTGCCGGTGACCATCCTCGACATGCTCGGGCTGCCGGACGCGGCCGAGGAGCATGCGATGGAAGGCGCCAGCATGATGCCGCTCATCGACCAGCGCAACCACGCCGGCACGACGGACCGCATCTTCATCACCGAGAATGCGTGGATGAAGAAGCGGGGATTCCGCACGAAGAAGTGGAAGTTCATCGAGAGCCTGTATGATGAGCTCCACAAGATGCCGCCGTACGAGCTCTACGACCTCACTACGGACCCGATGGAGCAGGAGAACCTCGCCGATGCACAGCCTGAGGTGCTCGCGCGGTTCAAGGGCGACCTGAAAGCGTTCATCGACAAGCGGATGGCACAGACGGGCAATCCCGATCCGCAGAGCTACCAGGACATCACGCTCACAGGCGTGGGCAATGTTTCGGTGGCGGTGCCGGAGGATCAGGTGCTGGAGAAAGACTGAGGGCGACGCGAAGCGCGTCGTAGACAGATGCGGGGGAGCTCCGTGGCCGCTTAGGCTTGGTGAGCTCCCCCGCAGTGTGTTCTGGGTCGTGGACTGACCGTGCCCGGTCGAGGCCAGGCTCTCGGAGCTACTACTCCTCCGTCGCAAGACCCTTCACGGACAGGGCCATGTCGAACACAGAGACAGTGCTTGCCCGGGCGTGCAGCTTGATGGACTGCCACAGCGCCTCGCCGGTGCTGCCACTGTTGGCCGCGCCGAAGGCAACCTGATTCTGCGGGCCATAGCCGGTGGCCGTGTATTTGCCTGTGCCGTCGAGGGCAAGCTCATCATCCACGTACACCTTGATGTCCTGGTTCTGCAGGACGATGCGGTATGTGTGGAAGTCGTCGGTGGTATCCATCTCGTAGGAGAGGTGCGTGTAGTAGGTGCCGATGCGATCCGGGTAGAAGGTGATGCGCTCGGCGTTGACCCCGTTCTGGATGATGACGTTGCTCCAGCCATCGATGACCTTCACCCGCGCCTCGATGACACTCTCCTGTGTGGCGTCCACGTTCCAGGCGTAGCGGTAGTAGAGATAGTCGCCGGACTCCTCTCCCCGGTCAGCGATCAGCAGCGCGCCGTCCTGGATCTCCGCGCTGGTGTTCTTGCGCGCGGGATCAGACGCCCAGGGGGCTTCCGGCTTCTTGTTCGCCTCGTAGATCACGTTCCAGTACTCCTCCTCTGATGTCTCCGCAGAAGCATCCGAGGTGAGCCGGACCTTGTTCAGGCCCGGCTTGACGAGCTCCGGATCCACTGGGAACTGCAGCCAACGGCCCGAGAGTGTTCCGGCGGGCAACGCGGTCCCGTTCATCGCCACGCGCAGAGCCGATGCATCCCCGGCGAGCAGGTGGCAGGTGACCTGCGGCGAAGCGCCATCGGCGACCGCTGCGGAGAGGTCGTCGCCCACGTAGAGGTCCACAGTCAATTCGCCGGTCAGCGGCAGGGACATCGGGGCCTCGGGGGTGAGCATGGTGACGTTCCGCATGTCGTTGCCGCCAGTCAGGTATCTCTCAGGTCGGTCGCCCCGCACCGTCGCGAAGTACAGCTTATCCAGCTTACCGAGGGTCTCGGGGTCCCCCACTTCTGAGAGGAACGGGGCGGAAGCGTTGTAGACGTTGAATATGTAAATGCCATCCACACCGGCCTGCCAGGCACGCATCGCGCGGGCGCGGTATGACTCCGTCGAGTTTCTCTTGAGCGGCGGGGCTTCGCCACGAACGCGCGACTCACTCAGGCCGCAGTACACGGCCACCCCGTACTTGTGCCCCAGTTCGACCAGGTACTCCCACGGGTTCATCTGGAAGTACCCGCTGCCGATCAGGATGTCGACGAGGCCCTCCGACAGCCAACGCTCAATGTCCAGCCCGAGGGCACTCGCGTA
>JALGSS010000948.1 GCA_029821745.1 Candidatus Zipacnadia bacterium | reverse complement strand
TTCTTGCTGCCGTCGGGGATGAACGACAAGTGGCGCAACTCCGCCGGGACACTCGCGGCCCTTGAGAACCCGCTGCGCGTGGCCACCGAAGCCGCCCATCGTCACGGCATCGAGTTGTACGCGTACTACAAGCCCTACGAGACCGGCCCCGGAATCTCCCTGCCCGACGGTGCGCCCCAGGCGCGCGAGTTCGGCCGCCTCCGCCAGCAGGGCGGCTGGCTCGTGTGGATGGACCCCTTCCTCGTGGATCATCCCGAACTGCGCATTCGCCACAAGCCCGACCGCTCCATTGAGGACCTCTCGGATGTGCCCGTCTGCGGCCTGAAGCTCGTGAAGCGCGACGACAAACCCACGCGTATCGCCGCCGAGCACCTGCAGCTTTGGTCCAGCCGCCTCAACTACCGCTACCAGCCGCTCGACGTGGACTTCACCCTCAGCGAAGCGGTCGGGCCATCCCCGAAGGACGTGCGCGATGTCAACGGCGCCCTCGTGACCAAGCAGGGCGACCCGATCCGGACGCTCACCCTCTCGGGGTTCCGGCTGACCGACCCCTACGTTCTGGTGACCACGGATTTCGCCGACGGCTCAGGGGACTTCGCCAACACGGGCACTGATATTCTTGTGGCGCTTGATGAGAATGGGGACGAGATCCCCGGTGTGTTCGCTACCGGTGGCGGCGTGTGGGAGGCCGGGCGTGTGGACTTCCGCAACTGGGGCGTGCTGTTCGACATGGGATTCGGTCGCCGGGTGATGACCCTCGATGTCCCGAACACCTCGGGACGCCAGGGCCTCATTGCCTTCACGCGCGGGCGGAACGAGTACCTACCCGGGGCTCTGTGCGAGACTGAGCCGCAGGTTCAGGAGTTCTGGCTGGCATGTCTCGACGAGATGCTTGAGGCCGGGGTTGATGGCGTCGACTTCCGCGTCGAGAACCACGGGACGCATACGGACTACTGCGACGAGTACGGATACAACGACGCGGTGCTGGCGGAGTGCGCGCGCCGTGGGAAGACGGACGCCGAAACCGTTTCCCAGGTAAGAGGGGAAGCGTACACGGAGTTTCTGCGGAAATCGAAGGCCCTGATTGGCGCGGCGGGCAAGCGCATGCGCATCAACCTCAATATCGACTGGTTCCGCCCGAATCCGCCTCTCGACCGCCGCCTGGCCTACCCGGCGAACATCGACTATGACTGGCAGCGCTGGGTGGACGAGGGACTGCTGGATGAAGGCATCCTGCGCATGTTCCACCTGCCCTTCGACAGCGTCTTCAACGACTCCGTGGCCGCCGAGATGATAGCCCGCTGTGAGGGCAAGGGCATACCCCTGACCGTCAACCGCTACATCAACCCGAACTACCCGGCGGAGTTCCAGCGGGTCCGGAGTGACGCGCGGTTCAGCGGGTTCATCCTGTATGAGACGGCGACATGCCTGCGCTTCGACGGCGAGGGCGGCTGCACGCTTCACAACGGTGAAGTCGCGGCGGTCTGCAAGCTCATGGAAGAGAGCGCTGAGTGACCGGGGCCCCCCCGGTGGCCCGGAAACTGACGCAGCACGGGGAGCGATAATGTCTGCACGCCTGTTCGGTTTTCTGACGATGGTCGCTATCGCCTGCACTCTCTCGGTTGTGTGCGCTGACGAAGGCGCGGCGTCTGTCATGAACCTCAGGGGGATGCCCGATCCGGCGGCCGGCGACGGTGAGGCCAAGACACTTGAGAAACCGGGTATCTACTGCTGGTGGGCCGGGCCCGAGTTGCGTCCCGGGTACTTCGAAGTCATCGCCCGGGCCCGAACGCTCAAGCAGCCCGGCGTGCTGCACTTCGTACTTGTCGACCGCAAGGACGACACCCACGTCCTGCACGCGATCAGCAAGGTCCGGCGAGGCGCCGTGGCCTCCACGGAATACGAGGAGATCTACTGCGGCACTTTCTACTGGGACGGCTCCTTCGCACCACGGGTGTCGGACTGGAGCACCGGAGGGCTGATGGTGGATTGGGTGAAGATCGTCCCTGTGGCGGCCTCGGAAGTGCGCGACCCACTGCCGGGGGCGCTCAAGATCTACGAGGCCCCGCATTTCGGGTCACCGCCGGTGATCGACGGGAAGCTGGACGAGTGGTCGCGGGTGCCGATGCTGGCGCTGGGACCGGAGACGGCGCGCTCGGCGGCGTATCGGGGCACCGCGGACCTCAGCGCGGCGTTCGGGTTCGCCTGG
>JALGSS010000947.1 GCA_029821745.1 Candidatus Zipacnadia bacterium | reverse complement strand
TGCTGAAGCGCTGGTCTCCGCCTTGCTTTGCTGTGGCGGGGAGGCGTCGGTGCCCCCTCTCATCGCTTGCCTGCGGCATCCGTTCCCCGAGGTCCGCGCACGTTCGGCGAAGGTCGTGGGCCTGTTTGGCATAGCCGGCGCGGCACCTGAACTGTCGCGGGCTTGTGGCGACGTCTCTGTTCCTGTGGGGAATGCCGCATTGCTCGCGCTCGCGGAATGCCGCATTGCTCGCGCTCGCCTCAATCGCGCCGAACGCGGCCGAGAATGCTGCGCGACAAGCTCTGTCCTCGACGGACCCAGCTCAGCGGGAGTCTGCTGTGCGCGCTCTGCGACTGATCGCAACGCCCTCCGCCACCGAAACACTGATGGCAGTGACACGCGGGCACGACGCAGCCCTCGTTCCCGTCTCGGTCCGCGCCATTGCCGAGAGGTCTGCTCCGCCGATCAGGGGTCTCCTCGTGAGACTAGCCGAGAATGGGACGCCCGAAGCGCGCCAAGCGGCCATCGAGGCTCTGGCGTGGCGTGGCGACGCGGGGGCTGAGGAGACCTTGCTGCGGGTTCTCGCCGATCCCGGCGCTCTCGAACCAGTGTGGCGGGCCGCGTCAATCGGCTTGGCTCTCGGCTCGCCTCAACCACCAGTACCACGTCTGGCTGAGGTCGCCGGCTCCGATGATGGCGCGGTCGCTACAAGGGCTATCATCACGCTTGGTCTCTGCGGCACCCGGCCCGCGACGGATGCCCTCTGTCGTCTGCGCACCGACGGCGAGGCTGCTCGCCTTGCTCAGATTGACGCCCTCGCGCCGCTGCCGGGGAGCGCTGCGAGAAGCGCGCTTTCGAGCGCTCTTCAAGACCGGAGCCCGGCCGTGAGGAAGCTGGCGACGCACGCCCTCGTTGAGCGGGGGCCTGGCGACCTGGCTCTACTGCTGTCCCTGGCGACGAGGGCGCCCGTCGGGCTTGCGCTGGAGGCGACCGTGGATGAGTCTCTGCGCGAAGCAGTCGCTGCGGGCTGGCTCACGCGAGCACGGCTTGACGAGGCCGACCACTCGGCCCTGCTCGCGTGGCTGGCGGGACCAAGAGCGGGTCGCGGCAAGATGCCGGCCTGCTCAGCGGCCATGGGCGTGGCTCTGGGACAAGCGGACGCGATGGCAGACCTGCATGCCCTGCTGCTCGGGCCACACGTCGACGCGCAGTTGCGCCGAGAGACCTGCCAGGTGATCGGAGCCTCCGGTTGCTCGCGGCTCGCGCCTCTCGTGCGCGAGTACCTTGGCGCCTTGCTTGGTCCCGCGCGCCCCATTTGGGCGGCCGGATCAGGGCGCACGCATCTTCTTAGGGCGGCCATCCAGGCAGCGGGTCAGCTCAGGGATGCTGACGCGACTGCGCTGCTGTACGACGGGTTTGGGGAGGCGCCGGGGATCCGCGCCGAGACGCTGCGTGCCCTGGCGAGCATCGCCCCGGAGGCCTCGCGCGATCTGTTGCGCCGGGGATGTCGGGACGAATCGCCCGTCGTCCGGACTGCCGCGTGCAGGCTGCTTTCCGACCGTGCGTTGCCTTCTGATGCGCCCTGGTTGCTGCCGATGGCGATGGATAGCACCACCGAGGAACTGCAGTTCTTGGCAGGCACTCTCGACGCGTGGGCACCGGACCCCGTCATCGCCGGACTCGTCGCCGACGCGGACCCGGCAGTTGCCATTGGGGCTGCCACGGCGCTGGCGACCCGCATCGGTCAGGCCGGGAACTCCGAAGCCGCGCTTGCGCTCCTACATAGGGCACTGACTTGGGACGCCCCACTGCTGGATGATGACCCGCGACGAGCGGCCGGCGCTCGGGTCTACCGGGCGGCAGGGCAGACTTGGGTGGAGGCCGGCCGGCCGGCCCTGGCCTTGCCGTGGCTTCTGCGAGCCTATGTCACCGACAGCAGCCCCGACAATTTGGCGCCCATCGCCGCCTGCTATGGGCACATGGGGAATACGGAAGCGGCCCAGACACTGGCTGCCCGGGCCGCCTGGATGAGACTTAGCCGAGACTGAAGCTGTCGCCTTACGCGTGCCTGTACTCGCGGCCTGATTCGGGATTCTCGACGCAGCCGATGGGGACACCACGCCGCAGGTTACCGAAGCACTCGGTGTCGCATTTCGTGCACTTGATGATCTCGTCGATTCGCCCCTCGGCCACCTTGTTGGCCCACTGGGCATCGGCGATCAATTGCCGCCCGACGGCACACAGATCGCACTTCCCGGTCGACAGGGCGCGCTCGGCCGCGTGCGGCGACTCCATCCCGCCAACCGCGACGACGGGGACCTTGAGCGTCTGCTTGACGATCCCCGCGAGGTTGGCGTGCTGGGCCGCGCCCGGAGTGCAGTCTGCGTCGTCGCTGTCCCAGCCGCCCACGTCCGGCGCGTGGCATCCCCGAAGCAGGCGATCCGT
>JALGSS010000946.1 GCA_029821745.1 Candidatus Zipacnadia bacterium | reverse complement strand
GTATGCCTTGACATAGTCGGCGGCACGCTTCTCATCGAGAGTCGGCAGGCCGCCGGTGAGAGCGGAAGGCGCGGGCTCGACCAGACGCCGCTGGACCATGAAGTCCTTCGCCGGACGGCCACAGCAGACGAGGCCGGCGCCCTTAGCCACCTTCTCGAGGATCAGGTACTGGATCTTCGCCGGCAGGCGCTCGAAGGCGAAGCCGGCGATCACATACAAGTCGTACGGGGTCTCCAGCAGGCCCTCGGCCCGCTCCTGGCCGTCGCGCAGACCGTGGAAGACCCAGTTGTCTCCCTTTCCGCAGAAGAGGACCGCATCGCCCGGCAGGTCGAAGCGCTGCTGCAACTCCACGACTTCCCGCACGCGCGTACCCGTGTCTTCCCACGTCCCCGCGTACGGTCCGGTGTAGACGAAGAACAGCGTCCGGGCCGATCCCGCAACCCAGCCCTTGCCCCACGGCTCATGCGGGGTCACGAATGCCGATTCCAGCGAGTTGTCCTCTTCGACTTCCTGGGCATTGGTTGCGGCCCAGGCTCCCCACAGTCCACCCACGAGGCATACAGCTACCATCAGACTCCGAGCGAGCATCCACCGTTTCACGGGGACAGTCCTCCCTGGCTGGTCCACAGGCCATCGGCAGTCGTTCCCGTCGACGCCGCCTGCGAGCCGGTTCGTGGTCAATTCTCTCTGAGCAGTTTCTCGATCAGGTACTTGTACTTGAGCCCGTACGAGGCGCTCAACAGGTTCTCGGCATCTTTCGCAGCCGTGCGCAACTCGCCGGTGGCGAAGCCGTCGGCGTCACGCAGCATCCGCCCCATACGCCGCCAGCGCCGCCGCAAATCCCTCGCCCGGCGCCCAAACGCCGCGTCCTTCGTCGCCTCTTTGATCACTGTGGCGTACTCATCGTCTTGGTCCGCCACGTCACGCAAGCCCTGAAGCAGATGCCGGCGGTAGTCACGGTTGAGATCGCGGTTCTGCCCCGCCAGCGCATCACTTCCGGGCACAGCGCCCATCAAGACGATCTCGCCGAAGTGCTCCGGCTCGTTGAACTGCCTCGTGAGAGGCGCCCAACTCGTGAACTGGTCGCCGCCGGAGTTCTTGGTGAAGATGTTGCGGCAGACGTTGCCCCGCCAGCGCTGCCCTTCCACGGATTGGGCCTCAGTCACTTCATGGGGAATGCGCAACTCCAGGTTGTAGAAGTCGGCTCCCGTATGCGCGGCGGCCTGAACCTTCGTGAAATCGGGAGTTCCCGCGCCACAGGATCGCGCGCCACGCGCGGTCACCACAAGCTGGTAAACCGGCGCTTTCTCACCACCGGGCTGCAGGAATATCTCAATCCCGTCGTCGAGCCACGCATCCCCGCCGTCGGTCACGCTGAACTTCATCAGCGCCGCGTCCGGCTCCTCGCACACTATGGCCAAGTACAGTGCGTTCTGATCCCAGCAGGCCTGGACAGCCGTTTGTTTCGCCTTCGTGTAGCCGTCGCCAAGCACTGAGAACCCCGTGGCCACGGGGAGGCCGCGCCAGGCGGCGTCGCCTTGCACCTGGCCGTCGATGGCCGGGAGGCCCGGGGCCTGGTAACAGGGATAGACCAATCGGGGCGCCGCTAACACAACGGCGGCCGAGAAGATCAGCAGAAGCGTGAACAGCGCCGGCACCTTGGGCATGGTCTCACCTTGGTGGCGCGTCGTGGGAATGCAGGTCACGCAGGCCTCGAGCACACGGACATCGCACCCAAGCACGCAGCTACCTTTCCCGCACGGGCCAGGGATTCCTCCCACGTGATCGGTCCGGGTGCGCCTACTTACCTGCTGATCCGGGCGGGTATAGGTGGACCTCCCAGATCGTCGGCACATCGGTTGCCTCGAGAATGTTCAGCCGGAAGAACCGCGCGGTCACCGGCTTGAACTGCAGGCGGAGGTCGCCCATCGCGGTGCCCTCATGGAAGGTCTTCCAGGTGTTGCCATCCCTGTACTGCAACTCGAACTTCTGCGTTCGGTTCCAGGGCGATTCAAGAACCACGATACGGTCGAAGGTCTTCGCCTCTCCCATGTCCACCTGCAGCCACCCGCTCGTGCTACCGGGCTCCGCGCCCCACCGCGTGTTTTCGTCACCGTCGAAAGCCATCTCCGCGCAGTACTCGTCGCTCCAGTTGGCGGAGGCGGCGACTCCCTTGCGCAGAGTCAGTGACCCGTGGGCAATGAGAGAGAT
>JALGSS010000945.1 GCA_029821745.1 Candidatus Zipacnadia bacterium | reverse complement strand
AAGAGATACGGCAAGAGATACGGCAAGAGATACGGCAAGAGATACGGCGACGACATTCGGGCACACTTCTGGGCCTAACTGACACCCCCGCGAAGTTCCGGACTCATGGGGGGCGCGGGAGAGAGAGCCATGGTATTGCTGCTCGGTCTGGTCTGCTGTCCGTTCCTGGTGTATGCAGGTTTCCTCGGTCTTCGCGTGGCTCGCGCCTGCAGGCGCAATGGCACTCTCGATGAGGACGTGTGTCGGCCGGCCTGCATGGGATTCAGTTTCGTCCTGGGAGGCAGTCTTCTCGCCTTCCTGGGTGCGGGAACCGCTCTGCATGCGAAGGCGGTGGACTGGGAGGCCCATCTTGGCCCGGCGCTTGCAGGCGCCCGGGATGGGTTCGAGCAGACGGCGGCCTTCCTCGCACCGGTCCTCGTGACCGTCGGCGTGTTGCTGGTCACCCGAGCCTTCGCAGTGCTCGCGGCCCAACTCAACGCACAGCCTCAGCCGGTGCCGGTAGAGGGCGACTGATGTGCCCTGGTGTGGGCTTCTGGTGAGAGCAGTTGTGGCGGCCCTGCGGGGCCCCGGTCATAGAGACCGGGTACCGGTCTCGCTACCCCGCAGCTATGGATGCTATCCGTGGGGTGCCGAGGTCGCACAATCGGCGGGGCCCCACGGATGGTCGCGGTATGACGGCACGGCCCTGCTCGAAGGCAGGGACGACGACGGCGTCGCTACAGTTTCACGAACGCCACGCACGGGTTGCGTGATCCGCGAAGTCTTGTGGTCGGGTGCCACTGGCAGCCCTGCTGCCAGTGCGTATCAGGGCATCTCGGCGCTACCGACGGGAGTAACCGTGCCGGCGGCGCTGTTCACAAGCTACGCCGCAAGGCGTGCGACGAACGACGACATAAGCGATGATCACAACGTAGCTCCATCGATACATGGGAGGGTCTTACATGGCCAAGCTGTTCGGGAAAGAATGGACGAAAGCCGATCTACTGCAACACGTGGGAAGCATCGACCAGATCGCCGGGGCCCAGAAAGTAGTCCTCGGAGACGGGAACACCGCCGGGTGCGAGGCCGTCGAAGTCAAGACAGGGTCGGGGCTCAGGTACCGCGTGCTGCCTGGCCGGGGCATGGACATTTCGGCCTGCGATTTCTGCGGCGAGTCTGTGGCATGGCACTCGCATACCGGTGAGGTCGCCGCGCCGTACTTCGACCCGCAAGGGTTGAACTGGCTGCGGAGCTTCTACGGCGGGCTGCTGATGACGTGCGGGCTGAGCTGGGCCGGCGCGCCATGTGTTGACCCGGCGGAGAACGGGCCCGAAGGCTATCCCGCCGTGCAGCCGGATGGCTCCTGGGACCAGACGGGTGGCGTCGGCCTGCATGGCCGCGTGTCCCACATCCCGGCGAAGAACGTGTACGTGGACAGCCAATGGGATGGCGACGACTACACTTTCTGGGCCCAGGGCAAGGTGCGGGAAGCCCAGGTCTTCAAGGCGGACCTCGAGCTCACGCGACGGATCACGTCGAAGCTGGGTGAGAACAAGATCTGGCTACACGACCGCGTCGAGAACCTGGGCTACGAAGAGCAGGAATTCATGTTCCTGTATCACTGCAACCTCGGGTTCCCGCTGTGCCAGGAGGGGGCCTACTACATCATCAACTCGCGCGAGACGAAGCCGCGCGATGCCGACGCCGAAGCGGGCCTCGACACGTGGTCTCAGTTCCCGGCGCCGACTCCACACCAGCCTGAGATGTGCTACTACCACGATGTTGCCACCGACGCCGACAACATCGCCACTGTGGCCTTCGTGAACCGCGATATCGCTGAGGGACGCGGCCTGGGTATCTCCATCAGCTACGACAAGAGCGTGATGCCCTACTTCACCGAGTGGAAGATGCCCGCGCAGGGCCACTATGTCACCGGCCTGGAGCCCGCGAATTGCCGCGTCGAGGGCAGGGACAAGTACCGCGAGGACGGCACCCTGGTCTTCCTGCAGCCAGGTGAGGTCGTCGAGTTCAACACTGAGTTCAGCATCTTGACCAGCCAGACGCAGATCGACGCCGTGGAGGCGAAGATCAACGCCCTGAGCTGATCCTGACATGTATCCACCCGCGCCTCCTTCGCTCTGTGGGGGAGGCGCGGGACGAGCGAACCTAGACAGCGGAGGTGGCGTTCACATGCGTGGTCGCAGACTCGATGTGTTGCTGATGGTGCTTGCGGC
>JALGSS010000944.1 GCA_029821745.1 Candidatus Zipacnadia bacterium | reverse complement strand
CAAGTCTTCCCGGCCCGTTGACTTCAGGCCCTTGTGGATGGCGGTGTGCAGCGCGTTCCAGCCGTCTCCCTGCTTCCAGAACCACTTGTAGAAGACATACATCGGGAAGTCGTCCGGGATCACGCGGTCCTCGGGGAAGCCATCGATCGACTGGTACATGGTCCCGCGATGGCTCGCCAGTCCCTCGGGAATATCTGCCCCCGAGAACTTCCTGAAGGCCTCCCTGTCGATGTCGTTGAAGCTCAGCTTGGTGCCGCCGCGCACTTCGGTCTGGACCAGAGCCGTCGTGAGGGCCGGATGAGATCCGTACGTCTGCGCGACAGATGCGCCGACGTTGTAGCAGAAGTCCTGGACCTGCGGGTAGAGCCCGTCAACATCGGGCTTTTTCCTCTTTCGAGCGCGCCCAGCTTCCCGGCGAGAGTGTTGTGACCGCGCTGATGCCATTCGCCAGGGCGTTGTCCATGGCTTCCATCTGGCCCGCAACGTAGTCGTCTTTGGCTGCCTGGATCGGTTCGCCCGCCTTCCAGATGGAGGCCATATCGGCCCACAGGCCGATGGCGTGCGTGAAACCGAGGTCCTTGAGTCGGTCGATTTCGCCGAGGCCGCCGCCCCACATGACAACAGGCATGCGATGGGGCAGGGGTCGCGGGACGATGGTGACCTTGAACTCCTCGGTGCTGCGGTAAGGCGTGTCTCCAGGTATCTCGATGGTCGCCTGGAGTTCGTACTCGTCGGGCCGGAGGGCCGTGTCGAGATCGTAGGTGATCTCGTGGCGGGCTCCGGGCTCCAGGTCGGGAAGCTCGACGTGGGTCACCGGCATCCCCTCGAGCATGAAGTACGCGTTGGCGCCCTCGACGGGCGTCCGCAGCTTGTTGGTGAGTAGGAACTTGAGGCGCGCGCCTTCCTCCATGCGAACGAAGACCTTGCGCTGTGAGGGGAACTCGAAGCCGGCCGGCTGGAACTCGAGAACACCGCTGCAGATGCGGACCTGGTCGATGAGCCCGGGGAACCCGTGGTAGTAACTGCCGACACGGTCGCCGATCATGAGGTCCTTCACACCGGTTGCGATGGCGCCGCGCCCGGTGACGGTCGCGCTCCCCATGGCGGCTCCGTCGACGAAGAAACGACCGGTGCCCGCCTTGTCGTAGGTGAACGCGATGTGATGCCATTCGCCCGTCTCGTAGACGAAGGGCTTGGAGGTGTATGTCTCGGTATCCGTGCCGAACCCCAGGATCATCCTCAGGCGCCTGGCGTTCCTGCCGTCGGCACCCGCGAGGATGAGTTGCATTCCGGTCATGTCGACATAGCGGTTGTCGAGGAGGAAGGACTCGGGATAGCCCTCGATCTCCGGGTTGGGGTTGATCCACATCTCGACGGTGAACGCGCCCGCGGGTGTCAGCGCCGGTGACCGCTTCGCGATGGCGCGGTGAGGCTTATCTTCGACGGGCCAGCCGGGGAAACACTCCAGGGCGCCGCCGAACATGCCGGCCTCGGCGATACTCGCCCCCATGAGCTGGGCATCATGCCCGTTGCCCGAGAGGTCCTTGCCGGGCTCGTCTCCGTCAAACTGCCAGAGGGCGAGAACGTGGTCGCCCGTGGCGTCGTCGCCCGCGTAGACGGCCCGGTATGGCTCCGCGAGTTGAACGGGTTCGTCGTCCTGGGCCGGGGCGAACTGGACGGCCACGATCATCATCAGGACAGCGGCGAAGAGCATACGCACAGGGAATCACCCTTTGGCGGATCGAGTAGCCGGTCGGGGTCTGGTCAGTCGGCCTTACGCAGGAGAACAAGCTTCACGGGTTGCCAGATTCCACCATGGCCGACCGTGTTCATCGCCCGGACGGTGAACTGGTTCGGGGCGCCCCAGCGCAGGCAATCGGTCACATCGATCTGGAATGGCTTGTCCCAGCCCTCCGGGCCGATGGCGTGGTCGCCCGCGTAAGTCCCGTTGATCCAGATCCACGCGTTCTCATCGACGCCGCCGAAGGCGAGGACGACCTTGTCGGGCTTCTCGCGTTCAGGAAGATCGACGACGCGGCGGTACCAGCCGTATCCCTGGTAATCGTGGCCGAAGTCCTGCCACGGGTGGGCGATCTCGATGTCGCCCCAGGCCGAGTCGTCGAAGTCAACGGCGAACCACTTGGCGTCCTCACCGGTGTTCTGAGGGTCCCTGATGTACTTCCAGCCCGGTTTGGGGAGGGGTATCTCCTCTATCGCCTCGTACAGGCCCCGGGCGGCGGCAAGGGCTGTCTCGCGCACAATCGCGTCCTCGTCTTTGCCTGCCTGGGCAATCAACTCGCTGATACGGTCCGAGCGCGGGCGGATCTTCGCCAGAGCCGACACGGCTGCCTGACGGACCAGCGGGTGCGGGTCCTCGAGGGCGGCTGCCAGAGGCTCAGCGGCTTCAGGTCCCGCGCTGCCGAGACCGAACGCTGCGGTGCGGCGGATCAGCAGGTCCTCATGCTGGAGGGCCTTCGTCATCGCCGCCAATGCGGGCTTTCCGTAGCGGGCGAGAAGACGGGCCGCCGTGCGAGCGACGACCGGGTCCTCATCAGCCAGAGCGCCGGCCATGTGAGCCACGGCCTGCGCTACAGGCATCTTCGCCTG
>JALGSS010000079.1 GCA_029821745.1 Candidatus Zipacnadia bacterium | reverse complement strand
CCACAGAACTGCTGCGGATTCCACAGGGGCCAGATGCCCCGGGACAGCCAGCGGTGAAGCTGCACGCGCCACGGGTAGAACTGGGCAACACCGTCCCACCACCACGCCTGCCACTGGACCGGCTCCTTCACGGGCGCTTGCTCCGCCGCCCACGGGAGCATCCAGGTCTGCTGGTCGCCGGGAACGGGGACGTGACCGCGCACGATCCACGGTGACCAGAAGACGATCACGAGGACGAGCAGGGCGAGAGGGGCGATCCATTGTCGGCGGCTGGTTCCGGGTTGGCGGTCCATGGGCGCGATACACTCATGCAGGCAGCAAAAAAAAGCCGGCCAAAGCCAGCTTCATTGTAACGCACGCGAGGCCTGCTGAGAAGCGAGACGAAACTAGCCGGCTCCGGAGCCCGCATCCCCTGCATCAGCCGAGACGCTCGCGGGCGGCGTTCCCGCCGGGTCATCGGGGCGTTCGGTGGAGCTCAGTGCGAGCAGAATGACGCCGATGAGGATCACCACGAGGGCCGCAATCCGCAGAGGCGGGATCGTCTCACCGAACAGCTTCCACGAGGCGACGACGACCAGCACGTAGCTGAGCGCAACCATCGGGTACGCGTAGCTAAGCGGGAGGTGCTTGATCGCGATCAGGTACACCAGGGAGCTGAGCCCGTAACAGACGAACCCAAGGAAGACCCGGGGATTCGTGAAGATCGACGCCAGCACTGTCAGCGTGCCGGCATCCTTCGCGAGGTCGTTCAGGCCGGACTTGAGCATGATCTGCCCAAGCGCGCCCAGACCAATCGCCACGAGCAGGATGATGAAGAATGGAAGCATCGCTTTGTGTTGTGGCGTCATTGGGTGGCCGATGGAGCAGAGAAAGTACGCCGGGCCCGGTTCACTGAAGTCACCGGACCCGGCGATAGCAGCACCTTGAAACGTCCGTACTACGCGCCGATGAGTTCCGTGGCCTTGTCGACCGCGGAAGCAGCGTCGGGGGCGTAGCCGTCAGCGCCGATCTCGTCGGCGTAATTCTGTGTCACGGGCGCGCCACCGATGAGGACCTTGACGCTGTCCCGCACGCCGGCCTCAACCAGCGCATCGATGGTGTCCTTCATGGCGGGCATCGTAGTGGTGAGGAGCGCAGACAGAGCGATGACGTCGACGCCCGAAGACTGCACGGCCTCCACGTACTTCTCCGGCGGGACATCAACTTCGAGGTCGACGACCTCGTAGCCGCCACCCTCGAACATCATCGCGACCAGATTCTTGCCGATGTCGTGCAGGTCACCCTTGACGGTACCAATAGCAACGGTACCCTTCGGTTCAATCCCGCTCTCGACAAGAAGGGGCTTGATGATGTCCATCCCGGCATGCATCGCGCGTGCCGCGATGAGCACCTCCGGGACGTAGAACTCGTTGTTCTTGAACTTCTCACCGACGACAGCCATCCCGGCGATGAGCCCCTCATTGATGATGTCCTCTGCCGAAACGCCTTCGTCGACGGCTGTTTGTGTCAGTTGGGCCACGTCATCGCGTTTCCCTGCGATAACGCTGTCTGCCAGTGCTTGCAGGTCCGCCATGGGTGAAACCTCCAGTCAGTGTTCGCGCCACGAAAATGCAGGAATATAGTAGCCGAAACGTCCTGTCGCTGCAAGATCTAGGGAAACATCATTGTTTCCATGAAGGCCGTCTGGAAGTCGGGCCGCCGGGACAGCTCGATATGTTCGGCCTCCGCCGCCAACTTCTCCGCCGTCGCTCGCTCCTGCATCGAGCTCAGGGCAAGCAGGGCTCCGGCGCCCGCTGCGTTCCCGACGCCCTTGATTCTCTCCAAGGGTACATCCGGTAGCATCCCCATCCGCAGGGCGCTACGCGGGTCAATGTAATTGCCGAAAGCCCCCGCGAGCAGCACCTCGCCCAGATCGTCGGGCTCCAGATCTGAGTACTTGAGCAGCAACTCGATCGCGGCACGCACCGCGCCCTTCGCCAACTGCAGTTCGCGCACATCCCTCTGGCACAGGCACACGGGGCGATCACCGTTCAGATCACTGAAGATGAAGCGACGGTCGTTCCCTTCGCCAACGATCCGTTCCCTCACGTCCTCGGGCATTTCCTCAGGCAGATCGCCGTTAACGAACCGTCCCGAGGCGTCGACGACGCCGAGGTCAAGCACGACGGCCATCGCATCGAACAGGCCCGAGCCACAGATGCCGATGGCATCGACATCGTCGATGGTCTTGATCTCGATGCCGCCGTTGACGGCCGCGATGCGCTCGATGGCTCCCGGCGCCGCACGCATCCCGTGCTCGATCTGCGCGCCTTCGAACGCCGGGCCGGCCGCGCAGGAGGTCACCATGAGCTTCTCGCCGGTCCACAGCGCGAGCTCTCCGTTGGTGCCGATGTCTACCGCGAGCACCGGGTGGTCGCGCCTGAGCATGTCGGTCGCGAGGATCACTCCCACCGTGTCGGCCCCCACGAACCCGGCCATGATCGGCAGGCAGTAGACGTTGCCCCGCGGGTGCATCTCGATCCCCGCATCAACGGGCCTAAGCTCCTGCGCCCGGGAACTGACAGGGACGTAGGGGGCCAGGGCCACGTAACGCGGATCCAGGCCCATGAACAGGTGATTCATCACGGTGTTGCCGACAACCGTGACCTCGTAGACATCCTGGGGGCGCGCGTCGCACTGCTTCAGCGCGCCGCCGATGGCGCCATTGATCGTGTCCAGCACGAGGCCGCGGAGCTCTTCCAACCCGCCATCGTTGTTGTTGCAGTACTCGATGCGGGAGATCACGTCGGCTCCGTGCCGGCCCTGCTCGTTGTACGCCGCCACCGTACCCAGTTGCTTCCCAGTAAGCAGATCGACGACGTAACAGACGATCGTCGTGGTCCCGATGTCGACCGCAATGCCGAGCGTAGGCGGCTGCCGCGTGCCCGAGTGGATGTCGACGAGACGCTTCCCGACAACCCCGGCGACCACATCGAAGTCTCCCTCGCGCAGTGACGCGGGGAGACGCTGCAGCGCCGGCGGACACGCGTAAATCTTCGGCACAACCGGCTCCAGCGCTTCAGCCAGGCGGTCGAAATCGCTGCGCTGGTCCTCGAGCTTCGGCTTCTCAAGCGTGACAGGGATCTGCTGAACGTTGGGCTCGAGGGCCACAGACCGCACGAGATCGCCGTTGAGGGACTTGGTGCCGATGACCCGTGTCTCGGGGGGGACTTCAATGACCGCGTCGCCGGTTACGTGCGTCTGACAGGCGAGGCGGACGCCTCTGGCCAGATCCTCGGCCGACAGGGCCTCCAACTCAGCCTCCGTTGGGTCGGCCACACTTCCCGACAGAACCGTGACGCTACATTTGCCGCACGTCCCTTTCCCGGCGCACGGCAGGTGCAGTGGAAGTCCGGCGTCGTGAGCAAGCACCGACACAAGAGCGGGAGCTTCAGCGCTCACATCAATGCCATCGGGCTCAAAACGTACAGTGATAGGTTGCAGCACGAGTTGTCCTCACTATTCAGCCCGGGTCAGCCAGTTGGCTGGATGCCCGGGCTCCTGTTCTATGCATGTAGCGACGAGCCACGACGGCCGGCGTGCCGGCGGCTCCTGCATTGGGGAATCAGATCGTCAAAGACCACTGTGAATTAGTAGTAACTGAGGCTCTTCAGAGCCTCTCCAGCCTCGCGAGACTTCGGCGCCATCTCGACGACCCGCTCGAGCAGCGGTTTGGCCGCGTCGAAGTCTCCCAGCATCTCATGGAACCTCGCCAGGTCCAACACGTAGCGCGGATTCTCGGGATCCAGTTCGACGGACTTGCCGAACGCGACCGGCGCGCCGTCGAAGTCGCCGGTGTTCAGCAGTACGTGCCCCAGGGCCCAATAGCATTCCGGTTCGTCCGGACACCCGGCAATGGCCTGTTCCAGCAACGGCTGCGCCGCTGCGTAGTCGCCGCTCAGACGAGCCGTATCAGCCTTGTCAAACAGGCACTTGGTTGCTTCATCCATTGGTATCGGGCTCTTCCCCGGTGGAATGAGATCCGCCAACGCCCTATAGTCTAACCAGAACTTACCCTAATCGCGATCCAATTTCAAGGTGTGCACCGTTGATGTACGCGGCTGAGAGCATCGGCCTCTTCCCCGCGGGCTGCAGTTCCTTCACCCACAGCCGTCCAGCGCCGCACGCGACCGCGAAACCTCGCTTGGGCGCTATTTCGACAACTGCCCCCGCTTGCCCTTCCGCAGAACTGCGCTCCATGTGCGCGGAGGCCCGGAGAATCTTGACGAGCTTTCCACCCACTCGGGTCGATGCCCCCGGCCAGGGCGTGAAGGCCCGCGTCTTGCGCTCAATCAGATCCGCCGGTTCCGACCAGTCGATGGTGCCGTCGCTTTTCTCAATCGTGGGAGCCCACGTCGCCGCCTCGTGGTCCTGCGGCTTGCGAGTGGCCTGCCCTGCATCTAGGAGTTCCAGCGCCCGATCCAGCGCCCCGATGCCAAGAGCCGTCAGGCGGTCCATCAGGGCCGCCGTTGTGTCATCCGGCAGGATGTCGACTGTCTCCTGCAGGATGATGTCCCCGGCGTCCAGTTCTTGCACGAGGTGCTGGATAGTGACTCCGGTATGCTCGAGTCCCTTCAGGATCGCGTGCTGCACCGGTGCCGCCCCGCGAAGCTGCGGGAGCAGCGAATAGTGCACGTTTATGTAATCCAGAGCTTCAGCGTCGTCCGGGGGGGCGCACGGGATGATCTGACCGAAGGCGACCACCACGCACACGTCAGGCTTGAGGTCATGCAGGGCCCGGCACGCCGCGTCGCACTCGCCACGCTGCGGCTGGAAGACAGGGGCGTCCAGTCTCTCCCCCACTTGCTTGACCGGCGGCGGCTGCGGAGTGCCCTTGCGTCCGCGAGGTCGGTCGCACTGTGTGACCACCCCCACGACCTCATGCTTGGTCGCCAGAGTCTCCAGGTAACGGGCCGCGAGTTGGGGCGTGCCGAAAAAAGCCACGCGCATGGTTAACCTCGCTCCCTGGCCTTCCGCAAGCGGTCGAACCGCTCGATGGAATCCTCGAAGGTCGTCGGGTCCATGCGGTAGCCGTCTTCATCGTCCTCGTCGGGGACCATCCACTTGAGCGTGTCTCTGTCGACGCGGTCGACAAACAGGACTCCCTTGAGGTGGTCGATTTCGTGCTGCAACGCGCGAGCCAGCAGGCCCTCGCCCTCAATCTGCACCGTCTCGCCCGACAGGTTCTCGGCCTCGGCAACGACGGTGGCGTTGCGGATCACGGTGCCGTAGAGGGTCGGCAAGCTCAGACAGCCCTCCATTCCCTCCTGCTCGCCATCGCGCTCGATGATCCGGGGATTGATGAGGCAGTGCAGCGTGCCTTCGCTCTCCTCATCATCGGCAAGCTCTCGCACGCAGACGGCGCGGATCGATTCGCCCACTTGCGGCGCAGCCAAGCCTACTCCATTGGACCTGTCCATCGTTTCGGCCATATTCTCGAACAGCTCGATCAGCTCATCAGTGACTTCAGTAATCTTCTTAGCTTTCCTGCGGAGCACCGGGTCTCCGCAGATTCGAATATCTCGGCTCATCAGTATCGGTTCCTATCCTGCCTACATCATGTCGATGGGGTCGATGTCTACAATCACGCGGGTGGTGCCCGCGTCGCCCAGACCGGCCAGCATCGCGTCGACGGCCTCGCGCACCGAGGTGGCATCCGGCCCCTTGATCAGCATATGGTATCGGAACACGCCCCTCAGCTTGTGAAGAGGCGCCTCGGCCGGACCGAGGAACTGCAGCGCGCCGACTTCCTCGGTGACGCCGTTGTGTCTGAGGCACTCGGCCGCGCGTTTGGCGACGGCCAGGGCTGCGTCCTCGTCCTCGTCGGCAAACCCCACTTTGATCAGCTTCGCAAAGGGAGGATAGCGGTTCTCGCGCCGCGCCGCAAGCTCCCTGTGGTAGAACTCGACGAAACCATGGCGGCCGGCCGCCGCGATGGCGTAGTGGTCGGGATTATAGGTCTGCACGATAACGCGCCCGGGCTTCGCCGCGCGACCTGCACGGCCACCTACCTGTGTCAACAACTGGAACGTCTGCTCCGCCGCCCGAAAATCGGGCCGATTCAGCCCCGTGTCCGCGTTGAGCACACCGACCAGGGTGACGTTCGGGAAGTCGTGACCCTTGGCGATCATCTGCGTGCCCACCAGCACATTCGCCTCGCCGCACGCGAAACGCCGCAGGATGGTTCCGTAGGCTCCCTTGCGGGCGGTCGTATCCCGATCCATCCGGGCCACGACCGCACCCTCGATCTGCCGCTCGACCTGATCCGCGAGGCGCTCCGTCCCCAGGCCCCGGAAGACGAGATTCTCGCCACCGCAGTCTTCACAACTCTCCGGCACCGTCCGCTCATACCCGCAATGGTGGCACTGCAGCATACGGGTGCCGTGGTGGTAGATCAACGCCACCGCACAATGCGGGCAGCGAAGGCTGAACCCACACTCCCGGCACATGATGAAGGTTGAGAACCCGCGCCGGTTCAGGAACAGGATGGCCTGCTCACCGTCGGCGATGCACGTCTCCAGGGCCTCCAGCAACGGCTCGGAGAACGTCCCACCCCGGCCGTCGAGAGGCTGCCGGCGCAGGTCAACGAGCTCGACCGGCGGCAGCGGGCGGGAATCGATCCGGTCCGGGAGATTCACGAGGGACAACGGCGATTCGTCCGACTTGGCCTCGTAGTACGCCTCGATCGTGGGGGTAGCGCTGCCCCGGATCAGAACCGCATTCTCACGCCGTGCGCGTTCCGTTGCGACATCCAGCGCGGAGTATCGGGGCTCGGAGTCCTGCTTGTAGGCGCGCTCGTGCTCCTCGTCCACAACGATGACGCCGACGCGGCGGCACGGAGCGAAGATCGCTGAACGCGCCCCAACAACAATGTCCGCATCACCACGGCGGATGCGTTCCCACTCATCGAACCGCTCGCCGACACTCAGGGAACTGTGCAGGAGCGCAAGACGGTTGCCGAACCGGGCCCGGAACCGCCCGACCGTCTGCGGCGTCAGGGAAATCTCCGGGACAAGCACGATGGCGCCTCGCCCCGCGTCCAGGGCCAAGCGGATGCTGTGCAGGTACACCTCGGTTTTGCCGCTGCCTGTGATTCCATGCAGCAGGAATGACGCCGGCTTGCCATTGACGAGGGCATTCTCGACCTGCGTGACAGCGGCCTGCTGCGCCGGATTGAGCGTCAGGAACTGCGCCTCTTCGTTGCCCAGGGATGCCGCCTCGGGCAGACGTTCTATCCTCTCTTCGTAGACCTCCACGAGCCCGGCTTTGTTCAGCGCCTGGACTGCCCCGCGAGACAGGTCTGAGACGAGGACCGGGTCCCCGTCGGCATCCAGAAGAGCGGCGATAACTTCGGCCTGCCGCGGGGCCCGGGCGGCCAGTTCATCAGCGAGGGCCACCCAGTCTTCGTCGCGCTCGGAGAGCCGCGCGGCCTGCTGGACGCGCGCGGTCGCCGCCGGTCGCTTCAGCCGCCGGGTCTCCTGCGCAAGACCCTTGCCCACGAGAGCACTGACCGCGCCCCGAGCCTTCGCCACGCCTTGCGGGCCGCCCCCGAAAACCGCCCCAAGCTGCCAGATATTCAGGGTCTCCCGGCGTCGCAAGGCCTGAAGCGCGGTCCGCTGGTTCGGCGCTGACGCTACGGCCTGGTCCGCCTCGGGGGCACGTCCGGCGTCTGTCACATCAATGACGTGCTCGGCCTTGCGAGACACGCCGGGCGGCAGGAAGCATCGGAGGGCATCGGCGAGGGTGCACCGGTAGCGCTCCGCCAGCCACCGGGCCAATTCCACCTCGCTCTCCCCGACGGGCTCGTCATCAACCAGCTTCCCAATGACGGCCCGGATCTTCACCGCGGGCGCCTGGGACGTCAGGCCGACGACGTATCCGGCCACCGTTTGCCGGCCCAGAGGCACACTGACGTAGCTGCCGACGCGGATCGCGTCCCGCAGTTTCTCGGGTATCGAATACGTCAATACCCGGTCCAAAGACCGGGTATTGGACTCGACGATGACCTCGCAGTACGCCCCCTGTTCCTCGGGCTCATCCCCGAAAAGGGAGGCCTGGTACGCCCGGCCTTGAATCAGAGACCAGCCGCCTCCTTCAACGTGTCAACCATGTCAAGCTTTTCCCACGTGAACTCCGGCTCATTTCGTCCGAAGTGTCCGTAGGCAGCCGTCTTCTTGAAGATCGGCCGAAGCAGGTCCAGCTTCGTGATCATGCCCCTGGGTGAGAGATCGAAGTTGTCTGTGATGACCTGCGCGATCTTCGCTTCATCGATCTTGGCAGTGCCGAAGGTGAACACAGCCACCGAGAACGGCTTGGGCTCGCCGATGGCATACGCGATCTGCAACTCGCACTTGTCCGCCAACCCCGCCGCGACCACGTTCTTCGCGATATAGCGGGCCATGTACGCGCCGGAGCGATCGACCTTTGTTGGGTCCTTACCGCTGAACGCGCCGCCACCATGTCGCGCGAGCCCGCCGTAGGTGTCAACGATGATCTTGCGCCCGGTCAGACCCGTATCGGCCTGGGGGCCGCCGATCTCGAAGGCGCCCGTGCGATTGAACAGGAACTCCGGACCCTCGCCGTCCCGCAAGTCGTAGGGAATGATCGGATCGACAACTTGCTCGAACACTTCCGGCTTCATGGCCTCGGAACTCATGCCCCGCTTATGCTGGGCGGCCAGGAGGACCTTCGTGACGGCGACGGGCTTGTCATCCTCATAGCGGACCGTGACCTGTGACTTGCCGTCGGGCCGCAGGTAATCGAGGGCGCCGCTCTTGCGGACGTCGGCGAGCCGCTTGGCCAGTTTGTGGGCCAGGCAGATCGGCAACGGTATGTACTCGGGGGTCTCGTTCGTCGCGTAGCCGAACATCATGCCCTGATCGCCCGCGCCGCCGGTGTCCACGCCCTGGGCAATGTCGGGCGACTGGCCGTGGATGGCCGTCAGGACGCCGATGGTCTCGGCGTCGAACCCGTACTTGGCCCGCGTATACCCGATCTCCTCCACCGTCTTGCGCACCACATCGTCCACCGGGCAGTAGCAGTTCGTCGTGACCTCCCCGGCCACGATGCAGGTCCCCGTCGTGACCAGCGTCTCGACGGCCACCCGAACATGCTGGGAGGCCTCGTAGTCGTGGTGCTCCAGAATGTAGTCGAGGACGGAATCGGAGATCTGATCGCACATCTTGTCGGGATGGCCCTCGGTCACCGACTCGGACGTCAGATGATAGACCCTGGACAAAGCAAAGCCCTCCTTAGGGGCAACAAACGGTGGCGTTCATGCCAGCCGCTCAATCTCGTCGAAGACCGCCTGGGCAACTTGTCGCTTGCTTCGCTTGCCGACGGGCGTCGAGCGGCCATCTCTTCCGTAAATGGTGACTTCGTTCGTATCGGCCCCGAACCCAGCGTCTGGAGCCGTGATGTCATTGGCCACGATCAGGTCCAGGCCCTTGGCTTCGAGCTTGCCGAGGGCATTCTGCTGCAGGTTCTCACTTTCGGCGGCGAAACCAACGTGGATGCGATGGCCCTTAGCCTGCATAGCGCTTGCGAGGATGTCCGGCGTTCCCACGAGCGATAGCGTACGCCCGCCCTCGCTGGTCTTCTTGAGCTTCTGCTCCGCGCGGGCCTCGGGGCGATAGTCGGCGGGAGCCGCCGCGCCGATCAGCACATCCGCCTCCGCATGCGCTTCCTGCACCGCGTTGAGCATGTCCTCAGTGGTCTCGGCCTCGACCAGGTCGGCGCCCCACGGTGCTCGCTCGCAGGTCGGGCCACTAATCACGGTCACCTGCATTCCGCGGGCCAGAGCTTCCTGAGCCAACGCGAAGCCCATCTTGCCCGTGGACGGGTTGGAGATGAACCGCACCGGGTCCAGCCACTCCCGCGTCGGCCCGGCGGTGATTATCGCGCGCTTGCCCCGCAGCTTGCTGTCATCGGGACCCAGCGCCTGGTCGATCGCGTCCAGAATATCGTCAGTGCCGCACAGGCGTCCCACGCCGGTCTCACCGCAGGCCAGGTGCCCACAGTCAGGACCGACAAACTGGTAGTCATATCCGCGCAGCGTCTCCACATTCCGCTGGGTGATGGGGTTCTCCCACATCCGCCAATTCATTGCCGGCGCGAAGATCACTTTCCCCGCCGCCGCGCTGATGGTCGTCGTCAGCAGATCGTCGCAGATTCCGGCCGCGACCTTGCCGATAGTGTTCGCGGTCGCCGCCACAACCACAATGACCTCGCCGAAATCAGCCAGCGAGATGTGCTCGATCTCCATCTCGGGGATGTCATCGAACATCTCAACCGCGACGTTCTGGCCGCTGAGGGCTCGCAATGTGGCGAGACCGACGAACTTGGTCGCGTTCCTCGTCGGCACGACGCGGACCTCAGCCTGCGCCTGTCGCAAGCGGCTGATGACCTCGCACGCCTTATACGCGGCGATGCTGCCGCACACGCCCACGACTATCCGCCGGCCACTCAGCGTCTCGTAGCTCACTGCTGCTTCGCCTCCGCATCCCCGAGGAGGTCCGACTGAAGCCCCCGCCAGTCATTGCGCGATGTCACGCAATGCTCGGCCACCAGGATCGCGCCCAGTTCGTCCGCAGCCCGTGGCACATCTTCATTGACGACAATGTATCGAAACAGGTGCATGTTCTCCAGCTCGCGCTTGGCCGTGCGCAGGCGCTTTTGCACGTCCGCATCTGACTCGGTCTCGCGGCCCACGAGGCGCGCGCGCAAGTCCTGCCACGAGGGCGGCGCGATGAACACGAGCACCGCGCGTCCGCCCATCTGCAGGCGCACGCTCCGCGCTCCCTGGTAGTCGATCTCCAGGATGATATCCTCGCCCCGGGCCAGGGCCTCCTCCACGGGCCTGCGGGGAGTCCCGTATGAGATGTCCCTGTGGACGGTGGCCCACTCCAACAGCTCACCGCCGTCCCGCATCCGCGCGAACTCGCCGGGCGCAACGAAATGGTAATCGCTGCCGTCCGTCTCGCCCGGTCGAGGGGTGCGCGTCGTGCAGGACACCGAACGGGTCAGGGACGATCGGCGATCCATGAGCTCCCGGATCACCGTGCCCTTACCCACACCCGAGGGCCCTGATACAACCAGTAGAATGCCGCTCTTCTTCAATGAAAAGACACCTGAGTATCCGAGATCCGGCGCGACCCACAAAAAGGGAAAGCCTCCGCCACGCGGAGGCCTCCCACACGGTCCATCCTACGCCGCGCACTGGGGGAGTGTAGCATAAGGGAATGGCCATTGCAACGCACGGACTCCCCGTACGCGTCATCACAGAACCTTGGCGATGACAAGGCCTCCCATGATGATGAAACCCACTCCCGCGATCCACCGCAGCAGGTCTTTCGGCAGGCACTCCGCGCAGACCTGGCCGATGATCACCCCGATGGCGCTTACCAGCGTCAGGGCCAGCGCCGCGCCCGCCAATACCATCCACGG
>JALGSS010000943.1 GCA_029821745.1 Candidatus Zipacnadia bacterium | reverse complement strand
CAACGCTCTGTGGAATGATGCGGACGGCGTCTTCTGGTTCACGTGGGATGACAGCGGCTATCTGCACAAGTTAAGCACCGACGAGGACTACGCGAACACTCGCCTCCCGATGCCGGACAAGACGTATCCCAACGCGGGACTGGTCCTGGCGAATGATGAGGTCGAACTGGCGGCCATCAAGTCTGCGGGCGAGGTCTTCAAGCACGCGGGCCTTCCCCCGGCACCCGATCCGGACAAGGCAGTATCCTGCTCAATCTCACTCAGCACGGTCTGGCGCCTGTGAGGGAGGCCCTCCGCCGGATCGGGTGGCGCAGAGGGGTCCGAGTCACCTACGACCTTGAGGGACCGACCAAGCGTCCGCCGCTGCCAGCCCCGGGCGAGAGTCCCACGCGACTAAAGACCGGGGAGCATATCACTTTCGACTGGACCGACCGGCGCGGCACGGTGCGGATCGATGCCCCCACGGTCAAGGCGCAGGTGGGGTTCAACGGCTCGGAGGTGACCTTCGACGACCTGCAGGTGACGGGGATCAACCGCGACTTCTCCTACATCGCCATGGTCGCCCGGGACGGGAAGCCCTTTGAGCAGTCGGGCGACCTCGTGCTGACGATGGTCTCGCGCAGCACCAATACCGACACGCGGATTGACCCGGAGAAGATGAAGGCCAAGTGGAGCGTGGGCCTGGCCGAGGCGGTCGTAAAGGGTGGCGGGCCACCGGTTGTCGTCGACCGAGTCGCCGGAACCGTCACCGCCGACTGGCTGCGGGGACGGTGGTATCAGAAGATCGACTTCGCACGCAACTGCTATGAGCAGGGGCGGATCGAGGAGGCCCTCACCATCACCAGCGACGAGCCGCTGTTCTGCGTCCGCATCACACCCGAGCCCCCGGAGCCCGTTGTGCGCAAGATCCTGATCATCGGCAATAGCCTCACGCGCCACGGTCCCAGCGAAGCCATTGGCTGGCCGTACCACTGCGGGATGGCCGCCACCAGTGAAGACAAGGACTACGTGCACCTCACCTACCAGCGCATCTGCGACGCCCAGCCGCAGTTCAAGCCCGAGCTGCAGTTGACCGGCCCGACCAAGGAGGCCCAGATGCGCGGGTTCGAGCATGTCCTGCCCACGGATGCCGATCTGGTGATCATCCAGGTGGGTGACAACTACCGGGGCGCGGCGAATGTGGAGGAGATGCAGAAGCCTTACGAGGAGATGATCGCCGCCTTCAAGAAGAGCGGCAACCCACGGGTCTTCTGCGTCAGCACATGGGGCAACGGGGCTCTAAACAAGTTCATCAAGGCCGCTGCGGAGAGCCAGGGGGCTGTGTATGTGGACATCAGCCACCTGATCGGCGACGCAAAGAACCGGGCGGTCTCAGAGGGCCACTTCACCCACTCAGGCGTGAACTGGCACCCCGGCAACCGGGGTATGGCGGCCATCTCAGAGGTGCTGTGGCGACACCTGAAGGTGCTGTGGAAGGTCGATTGACGGCCCCGCTCAGTCAACCGGGCCCGGGCGGACGATGCGAGGCGCGGTGGCGATCCGCGGGCGGATCGCCAGCCAATCGATGCCCTGGAACTCGGGATCGGGGATCTGGCGGACCTCCTCCTCGCCACGGTACGGACACATCGCGTCGACCCAGGCGATGAGCCTCCGGCGGCTGACCTCGTCCACCTTCACCCCGTGGTGCTTGCCGCTGGAGGCGATGTCAATCAGCGGGCTTGCATAGGACAAGCGGGTCATTGGTGCCGGGGTAATGTAGGCTTCCGGATCGGTGGTCGAATAGCCCTCAACCAGCAAGGTCCCGGCGATACCCCATCCTGGCGGAGCCGGATCAGGTTTGACGTATGCCGCCCCCCAACTCGGCTTGCCGGTGAGAGTCACGTATGGCTCGTCGAACATCGCGAACCCCTTGCGGCGCGTCAGGTCCAGCGTTTCGCGCGCCTTGCCCTCTCCCTGGTGGCAGCTTCCGCAATAGCGATCCAGCACCGGCTGCACATAGCGGTCGTAACTCACCGTATTGTCGTCCCATGGCGGCGGAGTGATCTCCTGCGGGCCGCCGGTGACAGCGACGGCCTGCCTGCCCAGGAGGGGTGCCTTCGAATGCATCTCGTGGCACCCGAGACAGCCCCGGGCCTCGCCGGGCATGACATTGGCGAAGCTGCGCATGGTCTGCAGGGCCCGGTACTCCCCGTCAAGCAACTGGAAATGCAGCGACGTGCCCGCCGGAGCGCGGAAGGCCACCGACCCGTCATCGTGGATCGGCACAGTACCCAGAATGCGCTTCACACCCTCAGATTGGACGATCGACACCACGGGCCCGGTGGAGATATACGGACGTTTGTGCCAGTAGGTATACGTCTTGTCATCGATGCTCAGGACCCGCAGGAACTTGGCCTTGCCTCGCAGCTTTTCCGGCGCCCCCTGATAGACATCCGTGCTGAAGACGACCCCGGGGTCTGGGTTCAGGCGGTCCTCTCTGCTGGGCCAGCG
>JALGSS010000942.1 GCA_029821745.1 Candidatus Zipacnadia bacterium | reverse complement strand
AGCGGCGAAGACGGGTAGAAGAAGTGGTGCATGCCCTCGTGCCACGTCTTCTCGCCTCGCTGAGCGGCGACGTCCGGCGGCAAGTACGCGAGCAGACCCGTGGGCCTGCCGTGAGACGCGGCAAGCCCCTGCTTGTACAGGAACGTGTTGTTGACGAAGGGCGGATGACTGCTCGTCTCGGAGAAGACGAGGTCGATGGCCCCCGCCTCGACAGCCGAAAGTCCCGCGCCGGACGATCCGCCCTGGTTCGGTGAGTTCAGAAGCGGCGGGTTCTGTGCGTGGCAGAACTCGTGCAGGGCCGTGTGGTAGTTGATGAGACTGGCCGCCGAGAACGCCCGAGACGCCGCGGCGAGCTCACCTGTGGAGATCGACGGCACATCGTCCCCCGGGTCGAGGCCGATAGCCCGGGCCCACTGCTGCCAGGCGGCCACAGTATCGGGTCGGTGATCGTCGCCCCCCCAGAAGGCATTGTCGAAGAATATCGCCGCGACGTTGGGCTTGCCGATATGCCGCCGGGATCGCTCCCGCACGAACTCAGGCCACGCGGGTACGTAGAGAGACCCGTAGCGCCGCGCGGGATTGCCGTAGGCGAGGAATTCAGTCCCGTCGGCCATGAGAACGGGGGCGCCCGCAAGCTGCGGATTGTCGGCGATCTCGCTGGTCCGCACGGTGCGGCTGCACACGTAGGGCATGTACGGCAGCCCCTTGGCGCGCGCATACTCAGCCGTCTGCGGGCTGTCGAAGGAGCCGCCGTGGACGAAGTTCTGCTCCCCATCCAGGAACAGGTCGACGGTCTCGCGGTTCGCTGTGGAGTAATGCAGACACCAGCGCAAGTGACCTCGCTGGGCCCACGCGGGCAAGTCCGGATGGTCGACCCAGTGTGCATGGCAGAGAGATGGGGCGAGAGTCAGGAGCACGCAGAGCGCGATGCGATGGGTCATCACGGATACCTCCGGGCGGCGGCGATGCGCCGGGGCGAATGCGGGCCTACTGGCGAAGTGTTCGCGGCATGGGCGGCGCAGTCCTGCGGGCCGGTCGTGAAGGTCTCTGGTGAAGGCTCGGCGAAATGCCCGGGGAGCGTAAGGACTGCAGCCTGATTCGCGAGGGCGCCATGGCTCGTGCGGCGCCCCGTCATATCCTGAGGGAGGCAGCGTGCCATGGTGGACGCCGCGAGAAGCGCAGCAGTAGTGACCTTGGCCTTGCTGTGGGTGATGATGCTGACAGGAGGTGCATGCTTGGTGGCGACAGCGGAGCCGCTGACGCTCTATGTCGCGCCCGCCGGCGACGACACCTGGAGCGGACGGACGCCGGATGTCGGTGATGGCGACGGTCCGTTCGCGACGTTGACCAGAGCGCGGGACGAACTTCGCAAGGCCAAGGCTGACGCCGGTCTTCCGGACGGCGCCATAGTAGAAGTCGCTCCGGGAGTGTATCAGTTGGCCGAGCCGCTGGCGCTCGGACCTGAGGACTCAGGAACTGAGGGTGGGGTCATTGAGTACCGGGCCGGTGGCGGTGAAGTGCGGATCGTCGGCGGCAAGATGCTATCGGGTTTCGAGCCCGTGACGGATGCCGCCGCGCTTGCCCGGCTGGACGAGTCCGCGCGGGGCAAAGTGATGCGGACCAATCTGAAGGCGCAGGGCGTCACCGACTTCGGGAGCCCGGGAGTGGGCGGCCTGGAGGTCTTCTTCCAGGACAAGCCGATGGACATCTCGCGGTGGCCGAACGAGGGCTTCATGCGGATCGCGGGCGTGGTCGGCGACAAGCCGGTCAACGTGCGCGGGACTATCGGCGACCGGAGCGGGAACATCGTCTACGAGGGCCAGCGCCCGAAGCGCTGGGTCGACGAGAAAGACCTGTGGGTGCACGGGTACTGGTTCTGGGACTGGTCCGAGCAGCGGCACAAGGTGGCCTCCATCGACACCGAGAAGCGCATCATCTCCGTTGCGCCGCCTTACCACGGCTACGGGTATCGCAAGGGCCAGTGGTTCTATGCATTCAATGCCCTGTGCGAGTTGGACAGGCCCGGGGAATGGTACTTGGACCGCGAGACGGGGGACCTGTACTTCTGGCCGCCTTCGCCAATGACCGACGGGGACGTCGCAGTCTCAGTGCTGAGTTCACTGGTGACCATGAAAGATGCGTCTTGCGTGACGTTGCGCGGGTTCATCTTCGAGGCCGCGCGGGGCACGGCCGTCTCCATCAGCGGTGGAACGAGAAACATGGTGGCCGCCTGCACGCTGAGGAACGT
>JALGSS010000941.1 GCA_029821745.1 Candidatus Zipacnadia bacterium | reverse complement strand
CTTAACGCCATCGGTGGGCGGCGTGAACACAGGCGTGTGGATCACGTCCTGGCCGTGCTCGATCATGTTGGCCATGTACTTCTCGCAGATCGGCCAGAACTTCTTCCCGAAGGGTTTCACGCCGTACCAGTCGCAGAGCGCGTCGGTGTAGAACCAGTGGGTGACCGGGAAGCCCGTGCGGGGCTGGATGACGAGATCAGCCACGCGGATGATCGCCGTCAGCGTCGCCTTCTTGTTGCCCAGAGCCATGGTGACGGTGATGGTTTTCTCGCCGGGAGACGCATCCGCGGGGACGTCCACGGTGAACCAGAAGGTCTGGGTTTCCCGCGGGCCCACGAGGGTCCGGCGCGTAACCCGGGAGATGCTCGAGGCCGTCCACCTCGTCGTCAGGCACGCCCGTGTTCTGATGTGGCACGGGCACGGAGCCCACGCGCCGCACGCGCACCTTGAGGTCGTCCGGGACCTCAGCACACACGGAGGCGTCCGCGTGGCCCTCCTCGATCCACTTCCCGCATACCTGGAAAGACACGCGTTCCCCCCGAGCGGCAAGAAGCGTCAGCTTCCGCTTGCTCTGGGGATCACCCGTTATGAAATGTCGTTGCAGTGCATCGGAAATCCAGAATCTGGCCGGCATAGTCCTCACCTGTTTCGGTTGATCGTCCGAGAGTCGGTCTGTGGTTGCGCGGCTGGTCGCAGCTCAGGCTGCGTCGAGAGACGCACTTGGCTAGCTGCGGGGTGGTCGCGTCGTTCAGCGACCGGGGCCCCGCAGGCCCTGAGATGCCTTGCACGGGGCCCCGTCGCATCCCCCAGAGCGGGACGACACCCCGTGCCCATGATTCGCCTTCCTCAACACAACCCGCCTGTCCTATCGGAAGTCGTCAGAACCGAGCCGGCAGACGCCACATGCGAATCTCGTTGGTGTTATTCGGCCTGGCGACCTCGGCGTACACGAACAGCTCCTCGTCGACCCACATCCAGTGGGAGTAGCGCCACGTGATGTACTCACCCGGCGTGGTGCTCACCAGAAGCGGCTCATCGGGGGTGAGATCGACGAACTGGATCAGGTCCGGCGTCCAGGCCAGCCCGGTCGCGATATTGTAGACCGGATCATACCACTGCGTCATTGAGCCCTCATACACATATAGATACCCCACGCCGAGAGGCACGACGGAGGCCGGGCGCGTGAAAAACGTATGCCAGCCCCCCGCGTCGAAAACCGGCCCGCCACCGACTTGCCGCCAGTGGTCGCCATCGTGTGATGTGAAATGGTACGTGCGCTCGACACGCTCCGACCCGATGGTGAAGCAATGATACACCCCGTTCTCGACGAAGATGAAGGGGTCCTTGTAGCCGCCGACGGTGCTGGCGCGAGTGTCGGCGAGCGCGGGCTCCGGTACGATGACGGGGCGGCACGTCGCCGGCACGAACTCAGTCGGGCTGTCGGCGTCATCGAAGCGCAGGATGGACCACGGGCCGTCGTCGAAGGGCCCGCACCCGTACAGGCTGAAGCTCCCGGCATCGTGATTGTGGATGATGGCCGGGCGCTCGAAGACGGCGATGGGCACTTCCTCGCGAGGGATACTGTGAACCCGCTCGAAGTTCATCCCGTCCTCGCTGCGGAGAATGCGTATCTCGTAGCCGCGCTTGCCGCGGGGTGAGTTGCCTTCGCGCATCCGGCACGCGAGCCAGAACACGCCGTCGTCGTCGCGGCACACCGACGGTCCGCCCGCCCACCACTCAGGCGTGTTTTCGTCCGGCTCCAACACGACGTGATACTCCGCGAACTTTGCTCTTAACGCATCAAGGTCCATCACTCGGAGCCCTCCAATTGCAGGTCCAGCGCGGCGTACTGCTGGATACGGTGAATGCCGCCCGGCTCGACTCAGAGAGAGCGCGGACCCATGGCAGGCCCGCGCGGCGCGGCACAGGATGAGCACTGATGCTACATCGTCAGGTTCTTGCCGGCACCCTCTCCGAGCTTCGTGACGGCCTTCAGCACCTCGATCGGGAGCGCGAAGACGACCGTGTTGCTGTTGTCGGAGCTCAGGTCATTGAGCGAATGCAGCGTGCGCAAGTGCAAGGCCCCGTCCGCGGTGGAAAGCTGTTTGGCGGCGAGGACCAGGTTCTCAGCGGCGATCCGCTCGCCGTCTGCCTTGATGATGACCGCGCGGCGCTCACGCTCCGCCTCGGCCTGTTTGGCGATGGTTCGCTTCATGTCGTCGGGGATGATGACGTCCTTAAGTTCGACCGTCTCCACTTTGATACCCCAGGGATCGGTCCGCTCATCAACGACCTGTCGGATTCGCTCCGAGATCTGCTCGCGCTGGGACAGCAACTGGTCGAGCTCGACCTCGCCCACGACGTTCCGCATAGTCGTCTGCGCCAACTGCGAAGTCGCATAGGCGTAGCTCTCGACTTCGAGCACCGACTGCTCCGCACTGGAGATGCGGTAGTACAGAACCGCATTCACGTGGACGGAGATATTGTCCTTGGTCACACATTCCTGGCCCGGCACGTCCACCGTTTTGACGCGAAGGTCGACCTTCTGGTAGGTCTGGACGACCGGCACGATAACCCGCAGCCCGGG
>JALGSS010000940.1 GCA_029821745.1 Candidatus Zipacnadia bacterium | reverse complement strand
GGCAGGCAGGCTTCGACGCATTTCCCGCAGGCTGTGCAAAGCTCGCGGTCGAGATGGTGGACGCCGTCTCGGAAGACATGGGCTCCGGTCGGACAGACCTCGGCGCACTTCCCGCAGCCCACGCATTTCCTCTTCAGGAAGCCGATCTCAGGCTTTGGGGAGATGCTCTCCGGATTGTGGCACCAGCGGCAATCCAGCGCACACCCTTTCAGGAAGACGGTTGTCCTGATGCCGGGGCCGTCGTGGACGGAGAGGCGTTTGATGTCAACCAGCCGCCCCTTCATCAGGCCACCTCCGCCTTGTTGATGAAGATCTCCTGCTCCTCCGGGGCGAGGTCGACAAACCGGACGTTCCAGCCGCAGACGCGCACTTGTAGGTTGGCGTATCTGTCAGGATGTCGCTGGGCCTCCCGCAGCAATTCGGCGTCGAAGATGTTGAACTGGATGGCCATGCCGCCTTGCGCGAAGTGGCTCTCGATGATGGAGCAGATCGTCTGAGTACCCTCAGGGCCGCCGGCGACGCTTGGATGCAGCATGATGTCCAGCACCGTTCCGTTCGGGAACTGGGCGAGATCAATCTTCGTGACGGAGTTGATAAGGGAAGTGACCCCGTTCTTGTCCATGCCGGTGGTTGCGCCCGTGTTCATCGTCAGGGGTTCGCCCGCCAGACGTCCGTCGGGCAGCGCCCCGGTCGGCCTTCCGTATGTCTTCGCGGTGTCGATGATCGCGTAGAGGGCCGCCTGGAAGACCCCACCACGGGCGTTCGGCTCATGATTGATCCGTTCACCCAGGAAATCCGTGATTCTGACAGCTATGCTGTCCACGTGATCGTCGTTGTTTCCCCATTTGGGCACGCGCTGCTGCGCGGTCAGGCGCAACTCTTCGTAGCCCTCCCAGTTCGCCGCCAGAGCGGCCCTGAGCTCGTCGAGGGTGCAGCGTCCCTCCTCATACACGAACTGCCTGATGACAGCCAGGGAGTCCGTCGCGTTCGCCAGGCCCGGGCAGAGGCAGCCGCTGGTGTTGTACTTGGCTCCGGCCTGGGAGACGTCCAGACCCTCTTCCATGCATGAATCCATCGTGCCTGACAGAAGCGGCGACGGATTCACCTCCGGCCACAGGCGTTCCTCTCTCCGCACCCGATCCATGGCAAGGGCGATCTGCGTGTCAAGTGTCTCGAGGTAACCCGCCATCAGTTCGTCGAAGGACGCATAGTCGTCGGAGGCAAGGACCAGCTCCACCGCCTTCGCGAGATTGACCGAACACGCCCCGGAGCAGTTCAGCTCCTTGCCCATGACAGCCGGCTCGTAGCAACCGATGAGAATGTAGTCGTCCGCGTCTTCAGGCGTCTTGCCGTTCTCGCGCAGCATCTCGACTTGCCCGGAGTCGTTGACCGTCACGATGCCCGTGCAGCCGGCCTGGATGCAGCCGACGACTTGCTCGAAGAATTCTCGCGGCGTGCGCTCCGCCAGCCGGAAATGGAACTTGGGGTCGACGATCTGCATCTCCCGGTAGACTTCGAATGCGAGAGTGGACAGCTCGTTGACATCGGGCCCGAAGAGGAAAGGCTTGCCGTAGAGCTTCCCCTGGGTCTTCGCGAAGAACTTCACCCAAAAGTACTTGAGCAGCTCCCTGGCCTGGTCGCGTGTGATGCGTCCGGCCGCCAGGTCGTTGGCATAGAATCGGTAGTAGAGCTTGTCGAATCTGATCTCTTGAAGCTCATGATACAGGTAGGCCAGTTGCAGCGCTTCGTGGAAGCTCTGCGGCGGGCGCTGAGCGAGGGCCGCCACCGCCGAATCGGGCATCGTCGCGGCAAAGCGCCGCGTGAGTGTGATGGCGGCCTCGTAGACCATGGTCACGGCTCCATAGAACACGCCGGAACGGGCCGCCGCGCGGTCGCGCAGACCGGTGAGCCCATGCTCGAGCAAGTTACCCCAATCGGGGCAGGTGTGGCCGGTATCCAGTTGCCCGGACCACGCACCGGGAGTAGGCGGCGGGTCGTCCCCGAACTCTTTCCCGTCTTCCTCCCTGCGCCACTCCTCGCGAAGGGCGACGAGGAGATTGTGGTGCTCCAGCTTGTCGGCGAAGTAGTCGTCGGGCTCGACCGCGATGCGTGCCTTGGTGCAGAGAAGCCGAAAGAGCCACGCCCGCGTCATGATCCGGGGTTCGTCCGGGTTCTCGGCGCGATGGCGCTCAAGCTCCGCGACCAGTTCCTCCTTCGAGAGACCGGACGCCGGGTCGAACGTGACGTCGAGGTATTGCCGCTCCAACTGATCGCGAACCTCATCAAACGGTCTGGGCATGGTATGCCTCCGCGATCTCGTCCATTCTCCTGTCGAACTCCTCATGCACTACCTGAAACTCCGGGTTGTCGAGGTAGAATTGGATCGTGCGCCGGATGCCCTCGGCAAAGTGCGTCTCGCAGACGAACTCGGGGACCAGCGCCCGGACCTTGCTGCTGTCATAGATAGCACATGGCACAGGTTGGGCTTGGCCCCGAGAGCGTCGCCGACCAACTCCGCCACACGGTTCCACGTGAGGAACTCATCGGACGTGACGTGGAACGCCTCGCCCAACGCCCCGGGATTGCCGCAGAGACCGACGAAAGCCTTGGCAAAGTCCTCGGTATGGGTGACGGTGCAAAGCGCATTGCCGTCATCGTGCATCAGCAGGGGCTTGCCCTGCAGGATGCGGTTGGCGATGGTCCAGGAGTGGGTCTGGTGGCCTGGTCCCACCGGGTGGAGGATGCGGAGCCTGTTGTAGGTGAAGGCCGGGCGGACGATGGTGTAGTCGAGGCCGCTGCTGTCGTGCTCCGCCTGCAGCCGTCGCTCGCAGATGATCTTGTTCCGGCCATATGACCACACCGTATTGCCGACCATCGTCCCGTCTTCCGTGATGATCTCGTGGGGCGATTTCGTCCGGTAGACAGCCCCCGAGGAGATGAAAATGAACTGGCCGCAACGCCCCCGGAATATGTCCAGAGCGCGGTCGAGCTGGTCCACACCGTAGGAGAGGAAGTCCGCCACTACGTCAAAGCTCATCCCCTCGAGTTTCGCGCAGACCTCCTCAGGCTTGGAGATGTCCGCCTGGATGAGCCGCGCCTCGGAGGGAATGAACCCGGGACGGTTGCCGCGGTTGAGCACGTACAGCTCAATGTCGCTTCTTTGCGCTGCCAGAGCGGCGATGTCTCCGCTGATGCAGCCGGTTCCGCCGAGAAGTAGGATTCTCATGGTCATTCGCCCCAGGAAACGGGCTCAACATTGCCGCTCTCGATGGAGCGGAAGATCGCGTCGGTGATGAACTCAGTCTTGACGGCGCTTTCCAGCGTACATACCGGTGAGCGCCCGGTCAACAAGGCTTCGACATAGTCCTCAACCATCGGCAGATGCCAGTTCTCCTCGGTGTGGGCCTCAATTGTCTCGGTGCCGGAGCCGGTGATCTTGAGAACGGGGCCGTTGCCATGCGGCGGCCACTGGTGCCAGTGGATGCGTCCCTCGGTGCCGAACAACTCCCACTCATGGCGGGTTCCCGGAGAGCTGCAATTGAAGATGATGGTGAATATCTCGCCGGCGGGGAACTTCAGGATGGCTGTGGCGATGTCCTCCACATCATTCATGACCGCCTTGTTGAGGATGCTTGCCTGCGCCATGACGGCGGACGGCATCCCGAAGAAGTTGTGGGCGATGTCGATCAGATAGAAGCCCAACTCCTTGATCCGGCTGATCCCCAGCTCCTTGCGTATCGGGCTGTTGCCGGGGTTGTAGAAGGGCGTGGAGTAGACGGTCCAGCCGCCTGTCAGCTTCCCGATTTCCTGCCGTCTCAACATGGCTTCCGTCAGCTTGTACTGCTCGGACAGACGGCGGTAGTTGGAGCAGCTTGTCACTCGGTCGGATCGCCGGGCGGCCTCCAGGAGCCGCAGGCATTCCGCGCCGTTGAGCCCCAGCGGCTTCTCGCAGAGCAGATGCTTGCCGGCGTCGAGCGCCATCAGGCTCAGATCGATGTGGGTGCTCTGCGGTGTCGCGACATAGACGGCATCGGCCCCGCTCTCGGCGAGGGCTGCGGGATAGTCAGTGTAGACGGCCTCGACGCCGAGTTGCCGGGCCAGCTCGGTCGCGCGCGTCTGATTGAGATCGCAGATCGCCACGACCTTTGAGTTTTTCGCCTCGACCAGGGCGGGACCGACCCGCCTGGTCGCAATGTCTCCGGCTCCCACGAGGAGCCACTTGACCATATTCATCGTGTCGCTGCCTGCCCTTTCCTTGAGAAACGCTTCACGGGCTCACTGCGGTGCATCCATCCCCAGCGGGCTGCTGGGCGACGGCGCCTATTCACTGCGGCGTCAGAGCCGGGATGCAGACGAGTGCACGGCCAAACAAGAGCGGGGAAGCGACCACAAGCGGAATGGTGGCTCCACCTCTCCGGTGGTCCACTTTCGCGACTGCATACGGCGCCACCTTCAACGGGCTGTTCCCAGCGCCTGGATTCCCCGCGTGGCAGTGTCGCGAGAGCCGGCATTCGGAGGAGGAGCAAGGAGTGAGGACCGCGCAGACGTGAGGAGAGGTCAGCAGCGGACCAGTATGCGCGCTCGACTTGACCGCAGGCATGGACCCTCATTGGACGCCAGGCTGCATCCACGCCAATCGCGCTGTCCTCGCGGTGACCGGCGGCTCGGGCATGGCGGCCGTGAAGCCGACGATGGTTTCCGTCGCCGGATCGATGAC
>JALGSS010000078.1 GCA_029821745.1 Candidatus Zipacnadia bacterium | reverse complement strand
GCGAAGCACGTGGACGCGTTCGGCGACGGCAAGGGCCTGGGGAAGTTCGATGGCGATCTGAGTGAGCCGTTCGTGGCGGGCCATGACCTGCCGTATTTCGGGGATCTTCCCGAAGTTGATCGGGATCTTGGGCTGGGCCAACTGAAGATCGTGTTCGGGCCAAGCTACGTGATGCCAAGTGCTGTGACGGTGGCCATGGACTGCGTGCTGGATACAGGCGAGATTGAGACACGAACCGTGACGGTGCCGGCGGGTCTGAAGGGGCCGTGCGCGGAGGCCCCGTTCGGTGACGCGGTCAGGATTGTGGACGCGCCGAAGATGAAGGCGGAGCTGGGAGATGCTCCGTACCGTGGTGCTGGATTCTACAAGGGGGTGTCCGACATCCGCCTGGTGGATCCATCGACGGCTCCGGGATGTCAGTTCACGGTTGTGGCGGATGCGCCATTCTTGGCGTCTCCTGAGGGGGTGCCGATGGCGCCGCGGAAGTCATCACCGGTGGCGCTGCAGCTTGACCGGCCATGGGGGAATCCGCATCTGGCGGCGGACGCCGTGGGACAAGTTTTCCTCCTGTATACGGACGAGGGCGATGTGCGTCTGTGGCGACGGGCAGGTCTGGAGGACGACTGGAGTGGGGGAGAGCTGATCACGGACGACGGCATCAGCGACTATCCGTGGGCCGGTAAGGATGGTCGCGGCACGATGGCCGTCGCCAGGCTGCGGGGACAATCGACGACCACGGTCGAACTGTCACGGGATGACGGCCGGAGCATGGAGGCATAACCGATGGCAGGCACAGCCGCGCTATCATACCCAAACGCTGTCGAACACAACGGAATCGTTTACTTGATCGGGGTGCGCGACGGCGAGTACCGGCTGCGACGCACCTGCGACGGGGGGGAGACGTGGCTCCCGTTCTCCGACAGTGAGATCGAGCGCCCCGTGGCGGATGCAACGAACCCGCAACGGGCTGCGCTGGTGAAGCTGTCGGGGCAGGGAAGCCCCCTGTTGGCCTGCGTCCCCCAGTGGCCGCAGTTGCTGATCTACAGTTCATTTGACGACGGCGATACGTGGCAACTCGAAAGCCAGATCTGACCGCTCGTCTCCGTACATAACCCCGCGATATCGAGGCAGCGCAATGGATGATCGCAAGTACCCCGTTGTCCGGGCTCGACTTTACGGGCCGGGGCGTCGCTACGTGCAACGATATGATGGCTTCGGTCACCGAGACGTCGCTGCCGACCTGTGGCGGGAAGGCCGCGTATCCTGTGACTGCATTGACCCGTCTGCGCTGGGAATAGGCGCCGGGATGGGAACCAGTGGTCCAGTGCCGACGGCGATGGCTGTTGAGGACGAACGAATGAATGTGGTGGTGTGTCGCCCGTTCCTGGACACGACGCAGGTCATCGGCTCCGAGCACTTCGATTTTTACGGTGGGCAATGGCTGCCGCTCGAGGGGCTGGGGATCGGTGACGAAGTGCGGCACTACCAGTACGACGGGCGCGGCGACGGGGAGACCGGTGCTGTGAGCCGCTTCACGCTGCCACGCAACCCGGTCTTCTGTGTCTCGTTGTACCGGTCGGGGCCTGTCCCAGATAGAGACTGGGCGAGCGCACCTCCCTCGACCCGAATTGAGCTGGGTGTCGGGTCGAGCAATGAGTGGTCACTGGTGCTACCGTACGGCGGCCCGCCATACGCGATGCAGCGAATCGGTGGCGTCTGGGAACGGCTGCCGAACGGTGGTGCGACCGGGCAACTCCGGGAGCTCGAAGGGCACGGGCGCGACGGGAGATTGCTGCTCTGGGTCGCGGTCTGGAGAGGGAAGCTGGTCTTCTCCACGGATGGCTTCGCGAGTGATCTGTGGGTGTGTCCCTCGGGGCCGGAGACGGTGCAAGTCGGCCAGGGGAGACTGGCGCTTTGGCACAACGCCGGGCAATGGGCGTTTTCGGTTATCCCGGTGAAGATGACGGCGGCGACGCTAGATAGCCAGCCGATTGAGGCAGACTACGACACGGAGGCCTGCGCAGGCGCGACGCTGCTGGATGGCCGGCGGGCTCCAGTGTGCAACGACGCCGGCGCGGTGCTGGCGGACGTGACCGTGACGGACACGACGGCTGCGCGGACCGATCTGGGGGATACTCAGCGGGCCTGGCAGGCGATCGTGGAGCCATACGTACACCAGGAAACGGGTCCTGATTTCACGACCTGCGTGTCGCCTGAACTGCATGCGGTGCAGATAGGCCAGTACGCAGAGATCGTGGACGCGGGGGCGCAGACCTGGGAAGAGATCAGCGGGAACGTCGAGCGTGTGTCCGGTGAGACGAGTAACGACGGACGAGCAGCGGTATACGAGTTGTCGTTGGATAACTCGCTGGGACAACATGCAGACCTCGGAGAGTACCGGCGGTGTCGGCTCGAGCTGGGGTGGTTGCTGGAGGACGATACGACGGAGTACGAGCCAGCGATAGACGGGTATCTGGTTGAGCCGGAGCCGGCGGTTCTCGCGGGGCCGGAAGACCAGATGGCCGCGGCGGTTATCGACCCGATGGTGCGTCTGCGGGACGAGAAGTGCGATGGCCGGGCACCAGTGTTCGACGGGTGGCTGGTCAAGGATGTGTTTGAGTGGGTGCTTGACCGTTGCGGGGTACCTGAGGCGACCAGGGATCTGGAGGATACGGGAACGCGACTGAGCACGGGGGCTTTCGACCGGCCGCTGTGGCTGGTGGAGCCCGGGAGATCGTGGGGCGAGTTCCTGCAGGAAGTTGGGCAGTTCGACTACGGCGCGGCGGTGTTCTTCGACGCCGATGGGACGTTCCACAAGGCGTGCCGCTACTGCCGACAGCCGCGAACCAGCACGGACGTCGCCCAACATGACGGGAGCGGGAGCGGGGCGTGCGTATCGGTTGTGCGATGGGAGCTGTACACGCGGGTAGCACTGGCCGGTGAGTCAGACGGTCGGGGTGCTGTGATGTCGATCCAGCGTCCGCGCAAGAGCCTGTACCAGTCGGAGTTCGCGAACTACGTGGCGGTGTGTGGGCTCTCAGGGGACGGCACTCCGGTGCGGTCGGTTGTGTTCGAGCCCGCGTCCCTGTTCGATGTCCAGTCGGATGTTTTCGTGGGCTGGCGGAAGATGGAGGTCGCGGCGCTCGAGACCTACACGACCCAGGCTGAGACCAACCGTCTGGCCGAAGAGCTTTTCCGCTCGCGCTCGCAACGGCCCGAGCATGTCTCCGTGGTCATTCCGCTTGAGCCGGGCATGCAGATCGGGGATGTGATCCGTGTTAACGGCGGGGAGCGTGTCGGGGCCAGTGGGCACAAGTACCGGGTGGAGAACGTGAGGCACTCGGTGCTGCGTGGGCCTGAACGGCTATCGACGACACAGGTCCTAGCGCGTTGGTTGAAGGAGGAATAGAGTGTCTGCGCTCAGCATTCTGCGGCAGGAGATTGATCGGCTGACGCGCCCCGGCCAGGCCGGGAGCACCGTGGTGGCGCATCGCTCGCCTGGGAGACGGGCTCTCGGGCACGGCAATGCGGCGCCGCTCAATACGTATGTCCCTGCGACGCAGTGCGACAAGCAATACGGGCGTTACGGGCGCGGGAAGTACCTGACCGCGCGATATGGCCCAGGCGCGTAAGACAGAGAAACGCTGAAAGGGGCAAGCAATACAGATGGCCTCGACCACTGCACATTACCAACTCACGACAGACGTGCAGACCGACGATTTCATCGAGCCAAGCCACCAGAACCGCGTCGCGGATACGGTTGATCGGGTGCTGGGCGGCTTCCTGAAGAATGTGATGACCGCAGGCGTGCATGAAGGCTGGGAGATTGACAACGCCAAGACGGTGAGCGCCGGGCAGGGGCTGGTGGACGGGTGCTGGTGCGAGACGCCGGCGGCACAGAGCATCAGCGGCCTGACCGACGCCATGGTCAACTACGTGTTTGCTGTGCCGAATGAGGCATCGGCGCCGGACGGGACCATGGCCTTCGTGGCGCAGCCCGCTCTCCCGGGCCCCGCGGGAGCCGTGATGCTGGGGACGATTGAGCTGGCCTCGGATGGCTCCGTGGTCGCTGTCGACAATGAGGCGGAGGGATCACAGCGGACCTGCCACCAACTCACGGTAGTGGCTCTGGCAGGTTCGGGAACGATCCAGAACATCCCCGCCGAGAGCACGGTAGAGGAACTCGTTTCGCACGAGGGTCAAGGGGATTTCAGAGTTCCCGGCGATCTGCGCGTTGCCTCGTCCGACAGCGGCTTCGAGTGGCATGTGAGCGAGTCGCACCGCGGAGACTGCTTCACGTTCGAGGTGACCAATCTGGGCGCTGAGGCAGCGACGTTCAGCTACACGTGGACGCGCGAGGGATTTGCCAGATAGCACCGAACACTGCAGGCACGCCGCGAAACCGCGCAGTTATCAGCGCGGTGTCATCCACATTCCATGCTGGGGGGAACCGGATGGAGACCTTGCCGTCCTACGTAGTACTGACCCTGGGTGGGGTACTGGGCGCGCTGACCAACGTGGCGCTGGGCAGCAGAGTCTTGGTGTTGCCGCGCTTGGAGGGGAACCGGCTGCACTTGGGGTTCCTTGCGCAATTGGTGGTGTGCATCGGCGTGGCTCACGCGGTTGACCACGACTTCCAGACCGCGTTCTTCTCGTCGCTGTGTGGGACCGCGCTGCTCAGACAGGTGAAACGCCGGATTGAGAGTCACTTCGAGGAGGCGGTGGAGGAACTGAATGGTCCACGCAACTGACCCTTGTCTGGTGGCTGTCATGCTGCTGGAAGCCGGCCTTCTGGTCGGCCTTGTGGGTGTCGGATTCCATCTGATCCGCATCCGCGTGAACGGATGCTGCCGTTTTTGCCTGTCACTGCTTGCGGCGTGGCGGGTGTCAGTGCTTGTGAACCTGCACTGGATATCGCCGTGCTGGGATTACGTGTGGGGCGCGCTCTTCGGGTACGCCTTCTTGTACGCGGTCTTTCATCTCGCGAACCTGATCCACCGGATCCGGCTGCGGGATGCACAAGGACAGTGGGAAACCAGCTAGTCAAAGAGAGGAGAGCTGATATGAGCGATGCGCTGCAGTACATCCAGGTTCTGGCGATCCCCGGGTTGGGCGGGTTGTTGTTGGCGATCGTGTTCAGGGCGATGCGGCACTACGTGAGAAAAGTCGAGGACGAGAGGCTACGGGGGCTGCTGCTTGAGCTCGTGAAGGCCGCAGAGCAGATATACGGTCCTGGGGAGGGCGCTGTCAAGGCCCAGTACGTCGAGGAGCAAGCGATGGACCTGGGACTGACGCGGGTACCACAGGCCAGCATCGAGGCGGCCGTCTTCGACATGAAGACGGGGCCCGCCGCGTAGCCTGGCCGCGAGCACTCGATATGAAATGGGGCGCCCGTTGCGGGCACCCCATTTCATATCCGCCGATCTGAGAAGGCGAAGGCATCAGGTATTGGGAGAGATGACGATGTGTCTGTCGTTGCCCTCGCCCTCGGAGTAGGTCTCGATGTCGGGATCGTCCTTGAGCGCCAGGTGGATGATTCGGCGTTCGTAGGGCTTCAGGTCTTTGATGACGATCTCCTTCATGGCCTCTTTGGCTTGCTCTGCATGTGAGCAGGCCATTTCCTCCAGAAGCTGCGTCCGCTGTTCGCGGTAGCCCTCGGCATCGACGATGACGCGCGCACCGTCATCCAGGCCGCGGTTGGCCATGACGGCAACGATGAGTTGCAAGGCGTCGAGCGTTGCCCCCTGCCTGCCGACGAGCCGATGTGCGTCGGTGCCGATGACCTCGAGCGCGACCTCCTCGTCCGTCACTACCCCTAGCGTGACCTCTGCGTCGAGATCCATCAAAGAGATGATGTTCCCGAGTGCCTCGAGGGCATTGTGCGCGACTAGTTGCTGGACAGACCCGTCGCCGGGCGGCGCGGCCTCAGTCTCGGCGTTCTCGCTGCCGGCGGCCGGCTCGTCGACGGGCTCATCACCCGGCGCTTCGGCGGCTGCGGGCTCGTCGGTTCCGTCCTGAACCGCCGTGTCCTGCACAGACGCTGTGATCCGGTAGTCGCTGGTGCCCAAGAGCCCCAGGAACCGTTTGGGCTCCTCGATGATCTCGTAGGAAAGCTCGTCTTCGCTTACCCCAAGCTGCTCTGCAGCGGCCGCTTTGGCCTCTTCGAGTGTTTTCCCTGTGACCTCCACGGACCTCATCCCGGCACAGCTCCCTTCTACTATCGCATCGCCGTCAGAGCGTACGCCTAACGGCGTTTCTTGCTTTTTTTGCGCTTCCCGCCGTGCTTCTCGTCTCGCTTCATCTCTTCGAGGCTTCGGTGATCGGTGTTCTTCTTGGGCTCGGCTTCCTCCTGCTCCTCCTCGGATGCCGGCTCGCCCGAGAGAAGGCGGGCCATTGAGCCCACGAAGCCGCCGCCTTTCTTGGCAGGCTCCGCGCTCTCGTCGTCACCGTTCACCTTGCGCATGTAATTCCATTGCTGGGCGAAGTATACGATGTTCGTGCCCAGCCAGTACAGCATGAATGCCGCCGGAAAGGTCTTGAACATGAAGAAAAACATCAGCGGCATCATCCACGTCATCATCTTCTGCTGCTGTTGTTGCTGAGGGTCCATCGCGGCCTGCGGGTTCATCTTCTGGGTCATCGACTGGAAGGCGATCATGCTAAGCGTGTAGGCGATCAGCAAGATCATGTCCGGTCCAGCGAGGTTCTTGACCCAAAGGAAGGATGCTTGGTCGAACTCGACGACGTATAGCCGGATGCCCTTGTAGACCATGATCAGGATGGGCATCTGGACGAGCAGAGGCAGACAGCCGCCGAGGGGATTGACCCCGTTGGCCTGGCAAAGCTGCCAGAATTCCTGCTGGAACTTCTGTTTGTCGTCGGCGTGCTTGGCCTGGAGGGCCTTCATCTGCGGCTGAAGCTTCTTCATCGCCGCCGCGGACTCAAGCTGCTTGCGGGTCAGAGGCCAGATGATGGTTCGGACGGCCACTGCGAGCAGAAGCACACCCCACGCCGGATTTCCGCCGCAGATCAGGACGAAAAAGCCGACGAAGCTGTACCAGAAGCTCTTGGAGTTGAGGTCGTTGAGAGGCTTAGAAATGACATCGTGAACGGATCGCTTCTCCCACCGCTTCTCGGCCTTGACCGGCACCCAGGTCTGGTACGCGGGCTGCGCAGCGGGGACGTTCGTGACGTAGGAAGTCCACGCCATGTTGTAGTGCTTGGAGATAGCCTTGTCTTCGGTCGAGAGGGCACCGGCACGCACTCGCGCGAAGGCAGCCAGGTTGGTGCGCTGACCGCGCAAGGCCCCCTCGGCGGATATGTACGCGCTGACCGCTTCCGCGTCGTCGCCGGCGATCTCATACGCCCGTGCCAGACGAAGCAGGGATAGAGCGCGGGCGGGCTTCACCTCGGTCACACGAATAACCGGGGCCGTGCCGCGCAACTCCACCGTGCCCGTCAACTTGACGGGTTGGCCGAATATCTCGTCGTCCCCGAATCCCTTGAAGGGGGTACCTTCGGCGAGGGTCACCAGGCACTTGCCCTTGGCGGCTCGCAGCACTCCGTCCGCTTCTTCAGACGCCTCGTAGATGCCCTCCACCGTGACGAGACTGCCCCGCCATGTGTTAGCGTCGTGCACGAGATCATCCAGCGAGACGGCTCTTGCCGCGTCCTTGGAGCTGAGGAATTTCTCAACCCAGCCGACCTTGGGTTCGTTGTCTTTCGCCCAGTCGGCCAGGTTCTGGAGCCGGTCGATCTCATCACGAAGGTCACTCTCGGTGAACTTGCCCTCGGCCTGCTGCTCGCCGAGAATCACCAGAGCGGGGGGAAGTCCGGTCTGGAACTCAACCGGTGCCCCAACTGCCAGTTCGGCTGTAACGACCGCTGCCAGAAGCACAAGGCAGACGGCAGCCAACCGTCCCACAACACAGACCAAACGCTTGCCCATCAGTTCCTCAATTCGTTGTCATGATCCGCGCCCTCGCCGGTAGGTTGCGGCGACCGGCGCGGGGGCACTGGGTCATACCCCCCCTTGTTGAAGGGGTTGCAGCGGCAGATCCGCCAGAGTCCCAAAGCAAGGCCGTGGACGACACCGTGCGCTTCGACGGCCTGGATCATGTATTCGGAGCACGAAGGCTCAAACCGGCAGGTTGGCGGGAGAAGTCGTGATAGTGTGCGCTGGTAGATGCGAACCGGCACAACGACCAACAGCCGTGGTACTCGCAGGAGTGCGCTCCGCAGCTTCATGGGGGGTTCCCCGGCGCAGTCAGTCCTGCTTCCGTCAGACAGCGCTGCATCTCGTTCAGCAAGTCCCAGTAGCTGGCGTCAGCGGCTGATGAGAACGCGATGAAAGCTACGTCGGCGCCGCCGGCCATGTCGCTCGTGAGTGCGCGTAAGGCTTCCCGCATACGTCTACGGACGCGGTTACGGACAACCGCGCCACCCACTTTGCGGCTGGTCACGAAGAGCGCGCGGAGTTGGCTGTCGTCACGCCGTAGGGTAACAACATCCATCAATCGCCCGCGCCGGCGACGTCCTCGGCGAAAGAGTTGGCTGATCTCACGTTGGTTGCGAAGGGTCTGCAGCTTCCCCGCCACCTGGATGCGACCGTGCGTTACTTCGACAGTCGTGTGCGGCCCTTGCGCCGCCGCGCCGCGACGATGCGCCGTCCGGCCTTGCTCGACATGCGTGCGCGGAACCCGTGGGTCCGAGCCCTTTTCCGCTTCTTCGGCTGGTATGTCCGCTTCATTTGCTTCCCTCTCTAACTAACACCTGATCCCCACGCACGGTCTCCCCCCTGGCCCGGGCCGTGGAAAAATAGACTATATCATAAGGGTGTCGGGCACGCAAGGATTTGTCGGCATTCGGCGGCGCTAGGACGGCCGGTTGGCTGCCCCGATGAGCTGCGCCAGATCGGCGATGCCCGCCCGCGTGCAGTACTCCCGGATGCCTTCGACCACCTGCGCCCCCGCGCGGGGCTCGACGAAGTTGGCCGTTCCGACGGCCACCGCGGATGCTCCCGCGAGTATGAATTCCAGCGCATCGCGGGCCGTCATGATCCCGCCCATGCCGATGATCGGCACATCAAGCTCCCGGGCAACTTGCCAGACCATGCGGACCGCGACGGGGCGGATTGCCGGGCCGGAGAGGCCGCCCGTTGTGTTGGAGAGCGTCGGTCGGCGGCGATCGACGTCAATGCTCATCCCCAGCAGTGTGTTGATCAGCGAGACGATGTCGGTGCCGCCCTCGACAGCCGCCTTCGCCATCCCCACAATATCGGTGACGTTCGGCGACAGCTTCGTGATGAGCGGGAGCGAGGTCGCCCGGCGCACGGCTCCCACCAGTTCCCTCGTGAGCACGGGGTCGACGCCGAACTGCATCCCGCCGATCTTCACGTTGGGGCAACTGATGTTGATCTCGAGCGCGTGGACCCCTGCTACGCTGTCCAGGCGCCCTGCGAGCTGTTCGTAGTCCTCTATCTTCTCCCCGGAGATGTTGACGATTACGGCCGTGTCGAACTGGGCCAGGAAGGGCAGCTTCTCATCGATCACAGCGTCGATGCCCGGGTTCTGCAATCCGATGGCGTTGAGCATCCCGGCGGGCGTTTCGGTGACTCGGGGCGGCGCGTTGCCTTGGCGCGGCTCGAGGGTTGTCCCCTTGACCATGATCCCACCAAGGGACGACAGGTCGAGGAACTCGCTGTACTCCTCCCCGAACCCGAAGGTCCCGGAGGCGACAAGCACCGGGTTCTTGAGGGTGAGAGGGCCCAGGCGTGTCGTCATGTCTGCAGCCATTATGCAGTCAGCTCCTCCCACAGCACATCAGTCGCGTTGAAGACGGGGCCGTCCTTGCACACTCGTTGATGACGTGGCTGAAGCCGGGTCGGGATGACGCAGCCCAGACAGGCCCCGATGCCACACCCCATGAACTGCTCCAACGAGGCCCAGCACGGGACATCGGTAGCTGCGCATTCCTCGGCCACTTTCGCCATCATCGGGCGCGGGCCGCAGGTGTAGACCCTATCCACATCGCCCCGGGCGATCTGCGCAGGCAACAGGTCGGTCACGAGGCCTTGAGTGCCCGCGCTGCCGTCCTCAGTGGTCGCCTGGAATTCCTCGCACCGCCCCGCGAAATCCTGCCAGCAGACGAGTGAATCGTCATTCAGGCCGCCGAACAGGCCCCGGACATACCCGCTGCCATGGCTGAGCTGCAGCACATCGGCGAGGAATACGAGCGGCGCCACGCCGACCCCTCCGGCGATCAGCAGGGCACGTTCGCCGGGCTCGGGCAGCGGGAATCCCTTGCCCAGTGGCCCGATGATGTCCAGGGGCGTCCCGGGGCCAAGGTGTGTGAGCATTTCAGTTCCGCGCCCGACACTGCGCACCAGAATCTCGATGCGGCCCCGGTGCTGGTCGCGGAGCATGATGCTGATCGGGCGGCGCAGGAGCGGGTCGTCGGTGCCGGTCACCCGGACATGCACGAATTGCCCCGGCTGCGCCTCGGCGGCGACTGTCGGGCAGTCCAGTTCGAGCACAGAGTGTCCGGGCGCGGCCTCTTCACGTCGTGTAATCGCGGCTTCCACCGATTGCATATCAGGCTCCAATCAGCGTTCGTATGCGAGAATGCCCTCTTCGTACGCCCCGGCATTCAGCGAACAACCCCCGCCGCGGCGATCATCCACCCCGCAGCCATTCCCGCAACGGTCGGCTTGAGCTCGATGGCCGAGATCTTCGTGGGCTGGTCGAGCTGCAGTCGCGTGGCCCACAGGCAGCGGACATCGCCATAGCCATGGTCCGCGGACCAGGCCAAGAATGCCTTCGGGTTCGGCTGGCGATCCTCCTGCGTCAGAAGCCGGCGTGGCACTCGCCATGAGCTAAGCTCCTGCCCGACCCTCATCTCGAAGGCGCGTGGTCCGCCCGCGGTGTTCACAATGCCCTGGCCGACGACCGGCATGTGTCGTTTGCCGTCGATCCGCGTGGCCGGCAGCTCGCCGAGGGTCGCATGCAGCAGCCAGACCTCGCGCACAGGGCCACCGGCAGGCACCGGCACGGTGATACCCTCGACCAGCGATGTATCGTCCTTCGGTTCCCCAAACAACGCCGTTCCGTCCGCATCCACCAGCCGCACCGCGTCTAGCTTGCGGAACTTGGTCAGGAACCCCGGGACGTCCCGGGAGCAGTGACCCGATATCACGCACCCTCCGGGCGGGATCAGGTAGCCGCAATTGGACCACATGTCACCCGACAAGTCCTGCACGATCCCGTCCACCACGACCATCTCTCCACCAAACATATTCGCGCCCGTACTCGAGCCGAAGGCAGGCGTGTAGAGGATGATCTCCGCCTCCCCACGACCCCGGTTCACGCCATTGACAACGTGCTCCACGCCGTCGGAGCGGACGAGCGTCAAGGGTGGCTTCGCAGACTCGAGCCGGTCGTCCAGACTCGGCGTCGGCTGGTGGAGAATGATCGGGTCCACCGTAAACGTTGCGCCGCCGAACTCGACCGTTTCAGGCAGTTGCGTCGCCGCGTCTCCGGCAGGTCTCTCTCCGCCGGGCGGGAGCGCGATCGGCGACAAGCTGCCCTCAATCTGGGGCTCCTCATTCATGAGGGCCTGCACGCCG
>JALGSS010000939.1 GCA_029821745.1 Candidatus Zipacnadia bacterium | reverse complement strand
AGGCCGAGAATGAACGGGCCGCCGCGGATATTGCGGTGCCGGGCGACTTCCTCTTCGAGAGCCTTGACTGCTCGCGTAGCAAGCGCATCGACCTCGTCGATATCGTTACCGTAGTGGGGCGTTTCGCTGAAGATCCGGGCGCGCAGGTCCTCGTGGCCTTCCCAGTTGTTGCGCAGGATGTCGATGAACTCGGGCAGCGTCAGCTCGCCGTCCTCGTAGACGAACTTGCGGATCGCCGCGAGGGAGTCGATACAGGTGGCGATGCCGAAGGCCTGGAACCCGCTCATGTTGTGCAGGGCTCCGCCCTCGGTGAAGTCCAGTCCCGAGTCAATGCAGCCCTGGGTCAGGGCCGACATCATGGGGCGCGGCGTCAGGGCGCGTTTGACGATCTCCCCGCGATTGGCCGTGATCACCGACCGGCGCACGTCCTCGGCCATCTGCGCCCGGAAGGCCTGCCACAGGTCCTCGAAGCTCTCGAACCCGGCGGGGTCCCCCGTCTCAATACTCGTCTGCGCGTCCGTGTCGAGCTTCCTACCGTTGCCCAGGGCCCGCTCCAGCCAGTCCTGGAAGCACACGTAGCCCGGCCAAGACGCCGAGCGGAAGTAGCCCATTCCGCAGATAGTCGGCTCGTGGCAGCCGATGAGCCCGTACTGGCGCGCGTGCTCCACGGGGATGCCCTTGCCGGCGATGGCCGGGACCATCATCTCGTCGTTGTAGATCTGCGGCATATAACGGCCGTCACGCATCATCCCCAGCAGGTAGCGCAGGCACTCATCGGGCATGTCCCGCTGGAAGCGGATTGCCACCGATGGCCCCACGTTCATGAGTTCGCGGGTGGTCTCCCAGAGGATCCACGTCATATCATTGACGGCGTTGTCCCCATCAGGCGTCTGGCCTGCGGTGGTGACGGTCTGCACGTGACCCAGTCCGCCGAACACGTTCTCATAGATCTTGATCCAGAGACACTGGAGCAGCTCCAAAGCCTCGTCCCGGGTGATGCGCTGAGCCTGCAGATCAGCCTGGTAGAAGGGGTTCAGGTACTGATCCATCTGCCCGAAGGAGAAGGCGACGTTCTCGCACTCCAGGTAGATGCCCAGGTGGACCAGCCAGAGAGACTGCAATGCCTCGCGGAGCGTCTCGGCGGGATTGGCGGGGACCTTGCCGCAGATGCGGGCGACCTCCAGCAGTTCGGCTCGGCGGTCGGGGCAGTCACACTGCTCTGCCTGGCGCTCGGCCTCGTCGGCGTGGCGCTGGGCGAGGCACAAGACAGCCCGGCAAGACGTGATCATCGAGCGGAGGGTGTCGATGCGGTTGAATTGCTCGGGGTCGGCCTCGTCCAGGTCAGCCAGGTCCGTCTCGCAGTCCTCGATGATCGCCGGCAGCCCTTCGTTCAGCACTCGGGGGTAGTCGGCGATCATATAGCCCGGCTCCGCCGAGCCCTTGGCGATGGCCTCGTCATGCTCGGGGTAGCCGAGAACGGTGCGCCGGCCGACGATCAGCTCATCCTCGGCGATCCAGATGGGCATCTGCTCGCAGACGGCCTGGAGGGCCTTCGCGATCTGCATCTTGCGGGGCTCCGTGCGGCACGCATCGAAAACCGCGTTGACGATGCAGCCCCGGTCCTCCCTCGGCCCGAACTCTCCGTTCCAGGCGCGGTCGCGCAAGCGCTGGATGCGGCTTGTGATACGGGCCTCGGGCATTGTCTCCTGGGCGATCATAGCTGGACGCTCCCCGGTTGGTGTCGCGGACAGTTTACCGAACTGGGCCCCCAGCGTCCAGAGCAAGACGCGATGCAGATAGGTAACATAGCCGGGGAAGGATTTGTTGCGGGCCTCGCGAACAGAGCGAATGTAAGCAGCAGTCATGGAGGAGGACGCATTCATGCCTGATCAGAAAGTTCGCGTCGGCGTCATCGGAGTAGGCTCCTGGGCGAACCGGGTGCATATCCCGCAGGTGCTGGCGCATGAGAACGCGGATCTAGTGGCCCTGTCGGCACGGACTCCGGAGAAGCTGAGGAAGGCTGGCGCCGACTTCGGCGTTCAGCGGCTGTATACGGACTATGAGGACCTCGTCGCGCAGGATGACATCGACGCGGTGACCATCAGCGCGACCCACAACGCCCATTTTCCCATCGCAAGGGCGGCCCTGGAGCGGGGCCTGCACGTGTTCTGCGAGAAGCCCCTGGGGCTCAACTCGATTGAGACGGCGGTGCTGGCGCGACTGGCTCACGAGACCGGCGTGAAGACGATGGTGGC
>JALGSS010000938.1 GCA_029821745.1 Candidatus Zipacnadia bacterium | reverse complement strand
CCGGCTCGCCGGCCTTCTCCATCGCTTACAGCCGGCCCTTGGACTGCCAGTACTCGTACTCGTAGGGCCAGTTGTCCTTCTGCATCGTCACGAGCTGCTTCATCATCTCGCGGAAAGCATCGCGCTCGGGGTCGTCGATGGGCTTTGCGGCCTCCACCGCGCCCACGAGACGCGTGCCCAGATCGGCGGCCGCCTGCGGGGCTTCCGGGCCGACGGGCACCGAAATGCCTCGCGAGCGCAATCCCCCCCGTCTCTCGGGAAGTTCGCAGATAACTCGGGCTAGCGTATGGCAACTGGAGTACGGAGGGTCACCAGCGCACTCACACGGCCGACATGCGCTCAAGCGACTCATGGCCCCGAGTAGTACTTGACCTGCAGGTCCGGCATCTCCCCCGGAGCCAGTTCGGGCTCGGGTGCGGGCTCGGTGAAGAACGCCTCACAGGTGGCCCAGACGTCCAGCGCGGAAACGTCCTTCAATGCCTCACCAAGGCCTCCGTCAGCCGCCAGCGGGGGGGCCTGGGTAGGGTCAAAGATCGGCACCCCCAGCGGGACCAGGTACTCCACGGGTATTCGCGCGGATTCCACTTGCTCGTAGGCCAGTACCGTGAGCTTCTTGAGCCGCGGGGCCTGGAAAATGCTCTCTCCTGGGCGGCAACGGTAAGACTCGTTGATGACCTCCCCTGGAATCCAGAGCCCCTCGCGCACCTTTCGCAGATCGGCCACCGTGCTAACATTGTAGCCGTACAGCCCTCCGTCCAGGCGGAGGCGCAGTAGCTCGTTCCGCAACGTGATACACCCCATCTCCGGCGCGACCCACCAGTGTCGAACGAACAGCTTCGTCGTGAGCAGGCACTCGACGCACTCGACGCCGTTCACATCTGCGTGCCGGTCCAGCACCTCCGCCCGCGTGAAGGCACCCTTCGCAAAGGCCTCATCGCTGCGCACCATCTTCGCCAATCCGGCGTCAAAATAGGGGTCGCAGGTCCTCAGCACCAACAGCGGCGTGAAGGCCTGAGGCGCGAACACATGCGGTAAGGTCATCGGCTTGTCAGGAGGATCGGGGAACAGGTTGACAGGCGACGTGACCACGGAGGCCGCACTGGGAGGCCGCCGAAACACCCCCTCAGTGCCGTCCCAGGCGAACAGAGAGCGCTGGGCCTTGCCCCGATCGAGGTTGAGGTTCTGCATTGCCGCTTGCCAGTGATCCCCCCCGCGCAGGGCGTCCCGCAGGGCGTCCCATGGTCCGGGCGGCAGCAGCACGAGCGACTCGCTCAGGAAAAGGGGATTGCACACCACAAACCGGTGGGCGGTGAGGCTGCGGCGCTCGGGGCCGACCGTCGGCGCCGCAGCGGCCTCGTCGATGAGTTGTCGAGCGACCTCTTCCCCGGGCCAGAAGCGTTGCCATGCGGTGGGGTCCTCGTACCGCGCGGCCTCGGGGCTCAGCCTCTCGTCGGTCAGGCAGGTGATCTGGAGCTTGTCAAGGCTCAGAGCCCGCGCCGCACACCCCTCCAGGCAGGTGGCGATCAACTCGCGGTCAGACTGGCCCGCGGCCGCGTCTTCCTGAGCAATCGCGCCCGAAACTGTCGTCAGCACGCATAGCACCGCGCACACTGCGGAAAGCCCGCTCATGAACCCAATAGCCCGCCTCGCACGTCCCGTGGCCGTGCTCACCTGCGTCGCCTCCTCGGAGGATCAATGCGGCGATGGCGCCGAACTGCACGTGTCAATGCTAGACTCAACACGCCAATCGCGGGAAATATCCATGATCTTGAGATGCGTGGGCCCGGCCGCACACGACGCGCCACCCGACGGCAGTGCTCCGTCAAGTGAGCGAAGCTGAACGCCTACCCCTACAGCCGCCCCTTGGACTGCCAGTACTCGTACTCATAGGGCCAGTTGTCCTTCTGCATCGTGATGAGTTGCTTCATCATTTCCTGGAAAGCGTCCCGCTCGGGGTCGTCGATGGGCTCTGCGGCCTTCACGGCGTCCACCAGGTTCGTCCCCAGATCGGCGGCCGACTGAAGAGCCTGCGGGCCCATGGTCTCGTCAAAGAGCCGCCAGGCTTCCGCGCCGACGCTCCCAACCGTCCACGCACCCATGCTCTTCAAGACGCGCAACATGTATGCTTCCACTTCCTCACAGCCTCCACCACCGGACCGGCCGTAACCACGGCCGCCGCGTACTTGCCTTCCATCGCCTGGAGATGAACCGCCCCGCAGCAGCGGTCGAACAAGGCCTTCAGTTGGGCGCTGACGCTGAAGATGTAATTAGGGCTTGCGAGGACAATAGCGTCGGCGTCGAGCATCGCCGCCAGGATCGTCTGGAAGTCATCTTTGATCGCGCACTTGCCGACCTTGTGGCAGACGTCACATCCCCGGCACGGGGCCACGTCCATGTCGCCGAGCAGGAACGTCGTGACCTGTGCGCCCGCATCTCCCGCGGCGTCCAGAAGGCTGGAGAGAAGGCGTCCGGTGTTGCCCTTCATCCCGTGAGGGCTGCCCATGATTGCGACCAGTTTCATTGTGTCCTCTCCTTTCAGGAGTTCCCCACTCCTGGCTTGTGCTGTATACATTGCACACAATTCGCGGTCC
>JALGSS010000937.1 GCA_029821745.1 Candidatus Zipacnadia bacterium | reverse complement strand
TGGCGGTGTGCCCAGCATACCCCACCGTGCCGTTGGCCGTAAAGCGATAAATCCCAAGGGCTTGGGGACTGGCCCCCACAGAGATGTGGTCGGTACAGTTTTCGGAGAAGAGCCGAATATCGATGTAGCGTTGTAGTGGTAGGACGACACAGGAAGGAGGGATCGAGATGCGCGCTTACGTGTTGGCGGCGTTGGGTTCGCTCCCTCTCTTGGCCGGGGCCGTGGGCGGCGAGACCGCCTGTCCCTCCCGAAAACTCCTTCCGCGCCAGCGTCGTTGCCGCCCACGCCGACTGGCCAACCAGGGCGCTCAGTGGCCGCCCGGGCGAGATTGAGGATTCGTGGAAAGCCTCGCGCCTTCGGCGGCGTCTCTATGGTAGAGGGTGGTGTGCCTACCGAAACCTCCGTCCGGGTTGGTATCATTTTGGCGGAGATATCCACGTGTCTTCGAGTGCTGCTCGGGAGCCGGGGTGCCTTGGCCGCCGAAGCCCTGGCCTCACAAGTCCGTTGTCCCCAACGCCGCCAGGAACCGGTGCGTCCCGAAGGATGCCTTGATCTCTCGTCACGGAGAGGCCGGACGCGCAGGACGTGGTTGCTGCAGTGCCCGGCCGTCACCCGCCGCGCTTTTCGACCGGCACTTGCACGGTCGCTGATACAATGCCGGCTAACGGGCTACGCGATGAGGCGAGGTGGCACATGCAACCGTTGCCTGCCCCGTTGTGTGCCGTCCCCTGCCGGGGCACGAGACGGATCCGAGCGCGGCAGGCAGACACGTCAACAGAAGGAGTGACTATGGACACGTGGAACCGAATGAGGATACGGGGCTGGTATCGGCCCAATCCTGTGTGCGGTGCTCGTGGTTGCTGCAGCCGACTGGTGCGCGGCGGCCGAGCCCAACACCTGGGTCAAGGGGATGGAGCGGAAGACCGGCGCCCGGCGGAGCCCTGCCTGGTACTACGACCCCGGGATCAAGAAGTTCGTCCTCACCGGCGGCAGCGGCGGTTGGCCGCTGCACTGGGACAACGAGGAGTTCGACCTCTCGACGGGCACGTTCATCAACGCCTACCCCAAAGACGGCCCGGCCGAACAGCTTGCCCCGGCCGAGGGTCCCACGAAATACCCCGAGATGCCCAAACGTGGCTGGTCCAAGCGCTCCTTCTGGAAGGATAAGAACGGCCTCTGGCGCATCCCCTGGCACGCCGGCTACGGCGACAGTTCGCAGGTCTATCACCAGTTCGCCTACGACGCGGGGGGCAAGCGCCTGGTCGTTTATTGTCGCAACCAGACCTTCGCCTACGACCCCAGGACCCGCACGTGGAGCGATACCGGCGCGGAGGCCTTCAGCAAGGGCTCGGCCATGCACTGGGGGGCACTCTGTTACGACCCGGTCAACCAGGAGATCCTCGCCGTTGGCGGGACCAGTTTCGAGCCCGGCGGCACCCCCGGCAGTTGGGTCTTCAAGTGCGCCGCGAACAGGTGGGAGAAACTGGACCTCGGCTCCAGGGGCCTCAGGAACCTGAACCGCATGGTCGCCGAGACGAAGGCCATGGCCTGGTCGCTCGTGGGCGCCCTGCGCAATCTTGAGGCGGCGAAGCACACGCTGGGCAGGCTCAAGATCCGGCTCGACGGCGTCATCTCCGCCGAACTGATCGCCGAGGCGACGGCGGTCCACGCGCTCCTGGAGAAGTGCGACCGCAACCTGGACTTTGAACCCACCGGTCGCGCACTCAGCCGGATGTGCTACGACGCGACAAATAAGGTCATCGTGCTGTTTGGCGGCGACGGCCTTGACCGCCAGTACGCCGACACCTGGGTCTACCACTGCGCGGAGCGCCGCTGGGAGCAGCGCTGGCCGGCCAGGAGCCCCTCCCCGCGCGCCGGACACGCTCTGCCTTTCTACGACCGGACGGCGAAGATCGACGAGGCCAAGACGGAGGCGTTCTACAAGACCCTCCCCGCCAACCAGTGGACCCACATCACGCCTCCCAAGAACGTGGACAAGTGCGGATGGGGGACCACCGCCTGGGACTCCGACCGTCAGCAATTCCTCTTCTGGCTCTTATCCCGAAAGTGTACCGGGACACGGCCGATCACGGCGTGGACAACGGAAAGACCGTGCCACGGTACGGGGATTTGTCGCTTTGGCGCCACCGGCAGGGACAAAACAGGCGACACCCCGAAGGATGCCGCCCGTGCCGTATGGCGCCGCCACGGCGCTCGGGTCGGTTCCCACCGTTGCCCTGTCCTCCGTGGCGGTGTGCCCAGCATACCC
>JALGSS010000936.1 GCA_029821745.1 Candidatus Zipacnadia bacterium | reverse complement strand
TGAAGGCCGACCCGTCGGCCAGCACTGCGTCGACGTAGACCGAGTAGTGCGCATCCGCCGGGCCGGAGACGTCCTCGCAGCGGCTCCAAGCCGTGATGGTGATGCTTTGGGGCTTCTCCTGGGCGAGGGCGAATTGCTGGTATGCCCCGCGGACCGTGCTCTTGTCCGGGCTCTCGCACCGGATGCTGCGAGTCCCTGCGTGAGCGACCGTGGTGTCGCCCTGGTAGCCCGTTCCGTAGGCCGGCCAGCCCATGGTTTTCGAACGCAGGGGCTCAGTTACCGCCGGCAGCGTCCATGGTGCCGTCGCGAGTTGTGTCTCCCTGATATCCTCCAGCGCATTCCTCGAAGACCCGATGAGGAGCACCGTGTAGATATGGACCGAGGGCACGGTGTAGACCGTCGCGCCGTCGCGGGTCTCGCACGATACCCACATGGGAGGGCCGTCCGGGGAGATTGCGAGGGCCGGCAAGCGCTCTTCGCCCTGGAATCGCACCGCGAGGTCAGTGGCCGGGACGACCGTCAGCTTTGTCTCGCCGTGGGGTACCCGGGCATTCTCGAAGCCGGGATTCATGACCAGATTGCTGGGGTCAGCCGGCGGCCCGCCGGGAGACTTGTCGAAGATGCGGACCATGTACTCGCCGGTCTGAGCCTTGCGGTCGTTGGAGAGGTCGTCGCTCGTGAACGTCGTGCCCCCGTCGGTGCTGAACTCCGAGTGTCCCAGGTTTGTGTCTCTGTCGATGCCGACCTGAATCCAGCGCGTCTGCCCGTCGGTCTCTCCCTGGGCGCATATCTCGATTGCGTTCTCGGCAGCCAGCAGCTCTCGGTCGATCTCCAACTCCGCCCAGCCTGATCTGCGCATGGCTTCGGCAGGTATCTCCCCGGCCGGCTCGCCGTTGATCTTGACCGCCAGCGACGCCTCACAGGCGGGCATAGCGAAGGCCCGAACCTGCAGGACGGGCTGCCCGACCTTCGCGGGCTGAGGGATCTCGAGCCGCTTGCGCACGACGAGGGGATCGCCCCCGAAGAACATCCGCGCGTCTTGGCCGCCATCATCGGATGCGTAGAGACCGGGAGTGTCGACCTCATAGCGGAAGTCGTAGTTGACCAGATGCGCGGCTCTCAGGTTCTCGCCGGGAATGTTGAGTAGATTGATGCAGACCTTTCCCGGCTCGCCCAGACGCATGGATGGCTGCAGGAGGGCGGTGAGACTCTCCGGCGGGAGCTTCTCGACAGACTGGGCCGAGTAGAGCACGTGTCCCTCGCCGAACGCGACCCCCTGCTCTGCGCCGGCCTTCAAGAGCGTGATGGCATGCACGCGCCCACGCTCTCCCGCATCGGCATGAACCGTGAAACTCACGGGGTCGCCGGGATTGAGGTCAAAGGGCTCGGTGGCGAGCCAGTGCTGCTGTTCATCCTCCGCGTCGAGGAGACCCTGGTACACGCGGCGTCCGTTGGCAACGAACTCGACGGGAGACGTGCCGTCATTCTCGTCGCGGATGGAGATGTGGGCGATATACTGCCCCGCCGGACCGGGATGCTTCAGCGTGGCCGTTCCTGACACACCGGTCACGCGGATGTGTGAAGCGCCCTCAGGCTCGAAGCCCTCCAGTTCCCACTCTCGGATCGGGCGCGCGATCAAGGAGATGGAGCCGAGAAGCTCACGCTTCGCGGGCGTTTCCAGGGGCCGCCCGTACGGGTCGTAGCCCGCGAATTCGCCGGTGACAATCAGGCGTCCGCCGCTCATCACGAAGTCCCGCAGGCCTGTGACAGATTCCGGCTGCATGTAGGTTGCGTTGGGGGCGATGATGGTGCGGATCCCCCGCAGCCCGTCGGGATCGAGGTCCGAACCCACGACCACCTCATAGGGAATTCCGGCATAGGACAGCGCTTGGCCCACTTGCGCTGCGTTCTGAACGCGCCGACTCTGGATCAGGGAGGGCAGGGACAAGTAGATGGCGACATCACTGCCGGGAACGGCTCCTGAGTACAGGCTTTCGTTCGCGCGGAGGAAGGAGTACGTCTGCTTGATCGCCCGGTGGATGCGGCGGTTGAAGGGGTCGGTGGTGTCGGTGATCGGCAACGATGGGAACAGGCTGTAGTTCGGGATGTAGGTTCCGCCGCACGCAGCGCCCTCGGCCGCCGCGAGCGCGAATTCCTCGGGGAGCGGCGAAGACGGGTAGAAGAAGTGGTGCATGCCCTCGTGCCACGTCTTCTCGCCTCGCTGAGCGGCGACGTCCGGCGGCAAGTACGCGAGCAGACCCGTGGGCCTGCCGTGA
>JALGSS010000935.1 GCA_029821745.1 Candidatus Zipacnadia bacterium | reverse complement strand
TTCTATCCCTGCCGGTGGCCCCAAAGCGCTAAATCCGCGTGCCGTGGCACGCTCCTCCCGTTCATCCTGCGTGGGCGGGTCCTGGCCCGGTACACTTTCGGGAGAAGAGCCATACTTGTAGAAGCCTTCCTCCCATCCCCCCTGCTGGAACTCGGCGAACTCGAGAGACGAGGCCTTGCCCATTCCCGAGACCTCGAACAGATTCCTCGACGGCCCTCTCGCAGTGGGTTGCGGCCCGTGCCTGACGAATCCGAGACGCGCCGGGCGACTCCTGCACACGCTTCGCCCCGTCTTGGGACGCCATGGATCGAGTTGTGCGCGTCACGACGCGCCCCTCACCAGTCATCTACACCCCTGGCAAATCGTTGTCAAGGGCGAGCGATTCGTGGTGAACCAGGTGCGGTCCATCGGCAGGGACGCCGGGCTCCTGGCCGAGACGCTGAAGGAGATCGCCGCCGACCATGAGACCGGATCGGCTGCGCGGACTTGAGGTGGAGTTTTCATTCCCGTCTATTCGTCCAGGTGGTAGAGTCATCGGGGGAGCCCGCGGCGGTCGTGGGCTGAGGGTCGCCTGTGAGAGGTCGAGGGACATAATGACCAGCCGCGAGCGCGTGCGCAGGGCGCTGCGTTTCGAGAAGCCCGACCGAGTGCCGTCCGGCACCTTTCCGCCAGGGAAAGCGCTGACATTGGGGCAACAGGATACCAAACGGGACAAGAATGCCTGGCGGTCAGCGGAATCACCCGACAGGGTGCCCATTGACTTGGGCGCGATGAGAGCCTCGGGGATCGCCGCGTCGCTGTACGCGAGACTGAAGCAGCGCCGCGGCATCGAGACACCCACCAAGGTCTTCGACGCCATGCAGATCCTCGCAGAGGTCGAATCCGAGGTGCTCGACGTCCTGAAGGTGGACGTGGTGCCGCTGGATGTGGGACTGGCCGCCTGGCAACTGGCCGAGGCGACCGAGGGGGTACCGAAACGGCTGTTTGACGGAACGGAGGTCTTCTTCCCCCCCGGAACGCGGATCGCCGAGGAGCCCACCGGCGACTGGGTTCTCTGCGACGCGGCCGCCAGGCCATACGCTCGCATGCCCAGGGACGGTTACTACTTCGACTTCATCCGGCCGACCATGGCCGGGCACATCGAGCCGAAGAAGTTCCAGCCTCCCGACACCGTCAGCGACGAGGAACTCGGTGCCGTGGCCGACCTCGCCAGGCACCTGGACGAGAACACGGACAAGGCCGTTCTCGGCTGGGGGGCCGCCCTGTCGCTGGTGGGTCTCAGCGCGCTCTTGGCCGACAACATCACCCAGGGCTCGTTGGATGCCTGGCTGATGATGCTGATGACCGAGAAGGGGGCCGCGCACGAGATGATGGGCCGATACGTCGACTCGGTCATCAAGCGCCTGACGCTGTACCACGAGGCCATCGGCGAGCGCGTCGTGGCCTGGGGCATCGCCTCCGACGACGCCGGCACGCAGCGCAGCGAACTGCTCTCGCCCGACCTATTCGCCGAGATGGTCAAGCCCCACTACAAGCGGCTCTGTGACTGGGTCCACGCCAACACGACGTGGAAGACCTTCCTGCACTCCTGTGGCTCTATCCACGGCTACATCGAGCACTGGATCGACGCCGGCGTTGACATTCTCAACCCGGTGCAGATCTCGGCGGCCCGAATGGAGCCCAAACGCCTCATGGACGAATTCGGCGGGCGAATCGTCTTCTGGGGCGGCGGGTGCGACACGCAGCACGTGCTGCCGTTGGGCACGCCCGAAGAGGTCCGCGAGCACGTCCGGGACAACCTCAACACCTTTGGCGCCGGCGACGGGGGATACGTCTTCACGCAGGTGCACAACATCCAGCCGAACGTCCCGCCGGAGAATGTTGAGGCCATGCTCGCGGCCGCGTATGAATTCGGGTCCCGCTGATCGGGGCGGTGTGGCGCAGGTCCGGCTCGATTGGACTCACGGAAGTTCCTCGCCGGCGGATGCCCGCCGCCCCACATGAAGGAGCGTCGAGTTGACCAACGCAGACGAAGGCGCACGGCGCCTCGCATTTGAAGCGCGTATCCTCGACGAGCGAGCGAGAATCCGCTCTTCGAGCGACGAGTTGGCCACAAGAGTTGAGGGCAGTTCCCTGGGGCCTCGCTCCAAGGCCATCATGAAGCAGGCTCTTCTCCCGAAAGTGAACCGGGACTTGGCTGGTGAGGAGACGACGAACACGAAGACCGTGCCACGGCACGGGGATGTGCCGCGTTTTGGCCAACGGCAGCCAAGAAACA
>JALGSS010000934.1 GCA_029821745.1 Candidatus Zipacnadia bacterium | reverse complement strand
CACATATATAAGGTACTACTACTCCGGAGCGCTGGAGCTGTTGGCGCTGATGCTCAACTACTATGAATACACGGGAGATGAGACCTTCGCGCAGGAGACGCTGGTGCCCTTCGCCGGGGAGATAGCCGAGTTCTACAATGCTCACTATGGGCCCTGGGGTGACGACAACAAGCGCCGCTTCGAGCCCGCGCAGAGTCTTGAGACCTGGCAAAAGGCGATCGATCCTCTTCCGCCAATCGCCGGGCTGCGGTTCGTGCTTCCCCGGGGCTGCGGTTCGTGCTTCCCCGATTGCTCGCACTGCCGCCGGGGCTCGTAGATAACGCCACGCGAGTACGCTGGGAGCTGCTGCTGGAGGACCTCCCAGACCTCCCCATGAGCGAGACGGGCGAGGGCCCAGCTCTGGCTCCCGCAGCGAAAGTGCTCGAAGGCATCAAGAATTCCGAGAACCCGGAGCTGTACGCCGTGTACCCGTACCGGCTCTATGGGGTCGGCAAGCCCGACCTCGATATGGCGCGAAGGACCTTCGCTCGCCGAAGGGTCAAGGGCAGCCGCGGATGGCAGCAGGACGATACTCAGGCGGCATTCCTGGGTCTGGCGAAGGAGGCCTCGACGTTGCTTGCCCGGCGCTTCGCCGCGAAGGACCCGGGGAGCCGCTTCCCTGCCTTCTGGGGCCCCAATTTCGACTGGATCCCCGACCAGGATCATGGCACCAACGGGCTGATGGCGCTGCAGACGATGCTGCTGCAGGCCGAGGGCGACAGGATCCTCCTGTTCCCCGCCTGGCCGAAGGAATGGGACGTGGACTTCAAGCTGCACGCGCCGAAGCGCACGATCGTTGAGGGCAGGTACCGGGGTGGGAAGCTGGAGGCGCTCACGGTCACCCCTGAGGCGCGCGGGGGAGATGTCCAGATTCTCGACCCACAGTAGCAGGAACGCGGATCAGGCGTCGGAAGCTGGGACATCCTCACTGTCCTCGGAGATCTCACGGGCCGCTTGCGGGCGCAGGAACAGGCCGGGGGCCCACCACAGACACAGGGCTTTCGCCGTCGCGGACATCATATAGGCATTGTACAGGGACCGCTCACCTGACTGCGGGGCGATCTTCGCCGGCAGCCCCAGTACCAGGTACGCCACGATGAATAGAAAGATGAGAGAGCGGTCCGGGCTCCGCAGACCCGCATACACCACGGCGATCCACAGCGCTACCCGTCCGCTCAATATGATGATGTACTTCCACTCCATGAGGGCAACAATCGAGAGAGTGTAGGAGACCAGTTCGCCCCGCGCATAGACGATCGACCAGTACGCCAGCGCCGCCAGGAATAGCCCCGCCAAAGGCCCGCCGTACCTCAGCCACCGGCTGCGCCAGCCGATGATGGCAATTGCCATGCCGATGCCCAACACCGCCCACGGCGCCTGGGCCCCCGTGAGCATTGTGAGCGGATAGCCGCAGGCGAACCGGAACATCCTCATCCACATCGACGCGTTCGACCCCAGGATCCAGCCCGGACCCACGCCGATCAGCCGCACCGCAGCCAGGCCGCCGGCCACCGCGATCAGGGCGATGAAGCTCCGGTCGAGACGCCGCCATCGCCACCAGTAGAACACCATTACGAGCGGGAAAGTGACGAAGCCCGTCTCCTTGAACCCGGCGGCCAGGGTAGCGAACACCAAGGCCCACCAGGGCCTCCCACGCCATGCCGTCAGCAACGCCGGCAGGACGCACAGAGCCAGCCATACATCGGGCAGGTAGATCCAGTGAGACACTCCGGCCAGCCCGGGGGCTTCGGTCATCCGGTCCAGGTACTTCACTGGAATGCGGAGGTTCAGGAACCATACGCCGATCAGCGCCGCCAGAGTCCGGCCGGTGACCGCCTCGATAAGAAGGAAGAGCAGCGCACACGCGGCGATGTGGCACGCCGCCGTCACGATCTCATACCGGTCTTGATGCTCCCAGCCGAGGGTCTTGTACATCCCCCAGAATGCGTAGCTCGACAAGGGGCGCCAGAAGGGATTGCAGCCGATCCAGTATCCGGTCCACCACTTTGCCGTGTCTCGCAGGCGGGGAGTCGCGTCGATGCCCTTCTTGAGCATCACCACGTCGCAGTGGGTCTTGGCATCCCTGGAGCGGTCGGGCGGAGTGAAGCCCTCGACGATCGCGAAGCGTGCCCCCGACCCCGACAAGACTAAGGCCACGCAGAACAGCACGCTCCTGCGCCCGAGAAAGGCACGTAGCGCGGCGAGGCATCGGGCCCTGCGCGGCTGCACTGCTTCGATCATTCAGCGTGTCCTCATGGTCTTCCGCCGAGACCGGCGCATCCCTGTGCTGCCCTGATGCGCTATGGGTGTCATGCGTCAGCACCCCGAGCTCGCGGCCCACCAGTGCACGTCCTACGCTACTCGCCCATCCTACCCTTCCTTCCTGCTGACATTACCCTATTGGCTTTGGCTTCTGCAAGGGTGGCGCTGCGATGCCTATGCAACGATGGCTTCGGCAACTGCTGTCTGGCTCTCCTCCAACACCGACTCGATCGTGCTGAACAG
>JALGSS010000077.1 GCA_029821745.1 Candidatus Zipacnadia bacterium | reverse complement strand
TAGCGTCCGGCATAGCCTATGAAAGCCACTGGCGTGATTGATGCCCTTCCTCTATTTTCTCTCGACCGATGAGACCGACCTCGAACTGGCCCAGGCCGAGTTGTGGGCGATGACGGGATGTGAGGCCCAGGGCCGTATCGGCGTCTCGCCCGTCGCGTGCGACATCGCCCGTTCGGCCTACGTCGCAGTCTGCGGCGAGGTTATCGCTCACGCATCGACATTTGCGGAACTGTGCGCGGTCGTTGAGAGTCAGAACACTCAGGCCGACGGTTTCCGCATCGACGTGCGGAAGCTTGCGCCCAAACCTGACGCCGACTCGATGGACGTGACCCGGGGCCTGGCTGATGCGCTGCCGGGGTTCCCGAACCTGGACAATCCGCGGGAGCGGTACTTCGCGCTGTGCCAGGAGGGCTCGTGGTGGTTCACACGGGTGCTTTCCCGGATCGACCGGGGCTACCAGGTCCAGAATGATCGGCCGCACAACCTGTCGCAGGCACTGGGGGCGCGACACGCGCGGGCTCTCGTGAACCTCGCGGCGGCTCCCGGCGATGCGCTTCTCGACCCGTGTTGTGGCGCGGGGACGAGCTTGATCGAGGCCCGACTGATGGGGGTGCGCGCGTACGGCAGCGACCTGTGCAAGTCGAACGCGTTCATCACCGCAGCGAACTTGGCGCACTTCGCGATGCCTCGCACCGTGGCAATTCAGGATGCCCGGACCGTGAGTGGCCAATTCGATGGCGTTGTGATCGACTTCCCGTACGGACACAGCACCTTCGTCGAGGAAGGGCTCTACCACGAGGTGTTGAGCAACCTCGCAGACAAAGCGTTCAGACTCGCGGTGATACTCGGCCGTCCCGGCGAGGACCTGTTTGCATCTCTGTCACTCAAAGTTCTACGCCGCGCACGGGTGCGTTCAAGCCATCTCGTGCGCCATTTCTACCTCCTCAGGGGACGCCGGCGCGCTCAAGATTGAGCGGATGCGGTGAACCTGACGGGCTCCGTGGGGTGCACGGGGGCACGGTCCCGATACGGACTTCCGGCAAGCGAAAGGATGACCACAACACATGGGCTCCATGCGCAAGTTTCTCGTGGTAGTGGGGTGTCTGCTGGTCCCCGTTTGGTGTTTCCCTGCCAATCTGGTTATGAACGGCGGGTTCGAGAGCGTGGACGAGAAGGATGTGCCTGAGAACTGGGCTGTGCGGGCCTGGACGACCAACACGATAGGCAAGGCCGCCGCGCGGCGCGGTACTCCCAGCGGCAAGTATTGCATGGAAGTGACCGTCGCGGCAGGCAAGGCCGTGTATGGCTGCTTCTCCCGAGCCATCGACGTGTCCGAGGTCAATACCCGCTACTTGCTGTTCTCATACCGCTACCGGACGGTGGGGGCTCTGTCCGCCCAGGCGATGGTCGTCTCTTTCGATGAGGACTTCATGGCCAAGCAGTGGGAGACCCGGCCGCTCGCCGACGAAGCCCGCGGCCTGAGACAATCCCGCGCCTGGAAGACCCACACCTGGCGTGTGGAAATGCGCCCCGGCACGAAACAGATCGTCGTGGTGTTCCAGGTGCTTGAGGCAGGTACACTGCTGATCGATGACGTCGTGCTCCGCCCGAGCCCGGATGAGGTGCAGTGGGAGGGCCTGGACATCGGGCGCATGGAAAAGCTGCCGTCTACACGCCGTGCCTCGCTACGCCTGAGTAACACCACTCCGGACCCCGTGAATATCACCCTCACTTTGTCCGCATGGCGGGGTCGGAAGCGCACGGCGAAAGTACGGCAGAAGCTCACCCTCGGGACGGATGTGCCCGAGACGATCCGGATCACCTACAGATACCCCGCCAATCAGTCGCACGAGGTGACGCTTGAGGTCGCTGACACTGACTCCGGTGAGATGCTGCTCTACGAGCGCCGCACCGTGCCCGGGCTCATTGACGCCCATCTGGAGGTACCCGCGTTCAGGGGCACGGTGACGAGCTCCACCCCGGTGCCTGAGATTATCGTGGAAGGCCGGTTGTTTGCCGTGCCGGAGATCGTCAAGACAGCGACCCTGTCGGGTCGCCTGCTGGGAACCGGCGCCGAGATCAGTGAGGGGGCCGGGATCACCCGCAACGAGGACGGCACTTTCCGGGCTGTCTTCCCCACCGAGGGGTTGCTCATCGGCGATCACCAGGTCCGGCTGGATGCCGCCGGCGGCAAGCGAACCATCGCGTCGATCTCGCTGCCCGTACGTCGGACGAAGGCCTTCGAAAGCGAGGTCACCTGCGACGCTCAACGGCGTCTGTGGGTCAACGGTGAGCGGATCTTCCCCATCGGGATCTACTACGTTATGACGACCGAAGACCTGGACGCGGTGCAGAAGGCGGGGTTCAACACCGTGGTTATCCCGTCTCCCAAGGCGAGTTACCTGTTGGCAGAAGCCGCCGCGGCGAAGGGCATGGGTTTCATCATCGAATCGCCAAGCGTCCGGCGAGACTTCTGGGAGCGCCGCCAGGACAAGTTCGGCCCGATGCCCGCCTTCATCGGCTGGCAAGTGGTGCAGCGGCCGGACGCGAAGCTGATCCACCCGGACATGATGCTGGCCCTGTACCAAATCCTGGAGGAGGTCTCGCCCAATCACCCCGTGATGACGGCTTTGCGGCACGCGGACAGTATGGCGCAGTACGCGAAGGCCACCGACATCATCATCCCGTGGATCCTGCCCGTGCCCCGAGAGCCCGTGACGCGGATCGCCGACGCCGTTGAGACGGCCCGGGCGGCAGGCGGCGGCAAGCCCGTCTGGGCGCTGATCCAGGCCGCAGGGAACGCATGGGCTACCGACCGAACGCTCGATGACCAGGCCAACGGACGCCATCCCACGATCGATGAGGTGCGCGCCATGGCCTACCTAGCGCTGATGCACGGGGCCGATGGTCTGTTGTTCTATGCGCATCAGCTCCAATCCAGTGACAAGCAGCGCCATTTCCGCATCCGGGAAGACACTCCCGAGATATGGGAGGGCCTTCCCGCGCTGACAGCGGAGCTTGCACAGGTAGGACCAGCGATCGCCGGCTCGAAGGAAACGATTCTCCTGCCACCGGCGGCCGACGGGCTCATTCACCTTGCCAAATGGACAGATGGCGAGCAGACGTTCGTCATAGCGGTGAATACGGCCGCTGAGCCTACAGTGACCACTTTTGACATACCGGCGTGTGAGTCGACGCAGCTCGATGTTATGTTCGAGGACCGAGCCCTCACTAGCCAAAAGAAGGGGTCATTTGGGGATGTTTTCGCGCCACATGGAGTACATATATACAGCATCAAGTAGGCCTTTCTATGGTCCCCCATGGCAAGGCCGCCTTGACTTCGGGGCTTATTCCCCGTATACTTTGATGCTGCCGGGTTAACATTTTCTTGCGACGACGAACGTCGCCGGGGAGAGGTTCCTTCATGTCCGAAGAGCAGAAGAACGACGCTCAGGCCGACGAGGAAGCCGAGGTCGAGGAGACCAAGGCTGAGGAGCCCGTCGAAACGGGGCCGGACGTCGCTGACGAAGAGGAACTGGACATCGAGATTGAGCGTGTCGCGCCGAAGAAGGCTTCCAGCTGCGGCCCGATCGCTTGGATCGTCTTCATCATCGTCCTGGCGGTCGCCGCGATTTTCGCCGCTCAATGGGCCAACCGCGGGATGGCGGAGAAGGCGAGAGCAGACCGGGCCATTCGCGATGAGACCTACCAGGCCCAGGAACAGAACATCGACGAGACCATCCAGACCGCCTCGCAATTGGCCGGCAAGGGCGACCTTGAGGGTGCGTTCAAGGAACTAGAGAATGCACAGGCCAACTGGGGCAAGATAGCAAGCACCGCGCAGAGCAACCGTGACACGGACAAGGCCGAGTACGCCAATATCCGCAAGAAAGCACTGATGGACGCGATGAAGGAACTGGAAGGCTACCGGGGTAAGGCCGCTGCCCTGGCGAAGAGGGCGGACGAGTTGGCGGACAGGGCCAAAGAGTTGGGCAGAGAGCGCGACGAATTCAACGCCAAAACCACGGCCAAGATCGCGGTACTGGCTATGACCGGCGGCAGGGACATGGAGGGCGAGGGAGTCGGCGCGCCCTTGGAGCCCGAGACCAAGGAAAAGGCTGAGGAGCCTAAGGCCAAGGACGAAAAGAAGGCCGCAGACAAGCCGGTGAAGGCCAAGGAAGCCAAGGAAACGAAGAAGGCTCCCGCCAAGGCCAAGGAAGCCAAGGAAACGAAGAAGGCTCCTGCGAAGGCGAAGGCGGCAGAGTGACGCCCGGCGCGACAACTTCGCCGGCATGACTGGCATCTCCCGAAGCGGCTTTGTGGGCGAGTAAACCCGATTTGGAGCGTGAGCGCCGGCGTCTATTCGCCCCAGTCACGTGGGAAACAGGTCAGGTCAGGGCGTCTTGTCATCATGCAGTCAGGTCCTATCATGCGCCCCGCATTCTTCTGCGGGGCGCTACCGTATATTGCGTGCGTTTGGGCGGCTTTCCCGCCCGCAGACACCGGGGAATTCGAGGCGGATTGCTGTGTGGTGCGCAGTCGCGTTGGCTCGCCCGCCTGACGGCGAGACCGATCACTCTTCTCCCCATTCCTCACAGTCCAGATAGCGATGATTTGAGCCCGGCGGCGACGTGGCCGCCCGGGAGGTTAGAGTATGGCATCTGTTAATCGCCAAGCCGTCGAACTAGTGGCCAGTCTCAAGGCCAAGAGCGCCGCATCCCGCGACGAAGTCATCCACGAGATCGTCGCGCTCGGCTCTGCCGCCGTGCCGCCGCTAATCAAGGCCCTCAGTCACAAGGACTACAAGGTCCGTATGGCTGCCGCCCAGGCCCTAGGGGGGATCCGCAACAAGGACGCGATTGATGCCCTGATCGCGGCCCTCAGTGACTCGAGCAAGAACGCGCAGGAGGCGGCCGCCGACGCGCTGACCAAGATCGGGGACCCGGCCGTCGGAGCGCTTCTCGACGCTCTCATAGGCAAGGATCAGTCGGCACGGAAGTGGGCTGCCGAAGCGCTCGGGAGCATCGGCGACGAATCAGTAGCTCAGGAACTCGTCGCGCGTCTGTCAGACGCGAATGTCGAAGTGCAGCGTGCCGTTGTCACGGCACTCGGGGCACTGCGAAGCAAGAAGGCGATCCAGCCGCTCATCGGCGTGCTGAGTTCTGAGAACGTGGAACTTGCTCGCGCCGCCGCCGAATCCCTGGGCAAGATCCGCGGCACCGTTGCCATTGAGCCGTTGATCGCCACGCTCGAGTCCCCCAGCGAGGATGTGCGCCGGGCTGCCGCCTGCTCCCTGGGCCAGGTCGGCAAGCGCGCAGTGCCGCCGCTACTTGAGGCAATCAAGAGTAAGAACTACGTGGTGCGCCGATACGCGGCCGAAGTACTTGGCGAGATTGGCGACGAGCGAGCTCGCGACGCGCTTCTGGAAGCTCTTGCCGACCCGAACGACCGCGTGGCACACTACGCGGCCATCGCGCTTGGCTCCGTGGGTAAGGAATCCGTCGTTCCTCACTTGGCGCAACTGCTCAAGCACGAGCAGGCGTCCGTCCGCTGTGCGGCGGTGCAGGGACTGTGCGGCATCGGCTCGGCGAGAGTGGTCAAGTACGTTAGCGCGATGCTCGCGGACGATGACTGGGTCACGCGACTGACGGCCGCGAAGGGGCTTGGCAAGGTTGCCAGCCGGACTTGTGTGCCCTACCTGATCGACGCCCTCAAGGACACGGAATGGAGCGTTCGCCTCCACGCGGCGCTGTCTCTCGGGGAGATCGGCATCAAGAAGGACGCGCTCGAAGCGCTGTCGGAGGCCCTGAACGACACGAAGGCCTCCGTCCGGCGCGGGGTCTGCGAGGCCCTTGCGCAGTTTGAGGACGAGGCCTGCCTCGAGGCACTGCACCGCGCAGCGAGGGACGACGATGACAAGGTGCAGCAGGCCGCGAGGCACGCGATCGCGGTAATCTGCGGGGAGCCCGAGGAAGACGAGTAGCACCGTCTATCAGGCCCTGACTCGCGGTCGACAGGCCCCAACCCGCCGTACAGGCGTCGTCCGAGTGTCCCACGGCGGCCAGCCTGCGAGGTCTCTCAACCTGCCGCTGCTTATCTTGCCTTGAAGTAGGCAATGTCGTATAATTGCACCGCCTTGCGCCGCCCATTTTCGCACAGCATGCCCGTGCCCGCCACAGGATGATCGCCGCCCGGAACGTCACCTAACTGGGTACCGGTCCGTCGGCGGAAATCGGGTTACATGCTGGGAGGGGGCCTCCCCGCTTGCATCGCTATCGTCTTTGCATCAGCTTGATCATCGTGGCCGCCGTCATTGCTGGCTGCCAAAAAGGGCCATTGCCCACCGAAGCTGAGAAGGCCCAGAAGCTGCTGGCTACCTACAAGGACCCCGAACAGCAGGAGATCCTCGAGGGCATCCTCAAGCAGCAGCGCACCACGGGCTCCACGCTTACAGGACTGGCCAAAGACATGGCTCGTCGTGAAGCCATGGAGGCCGTCAGCGCCGGACCCACACCCGTCCAGAGCGATTTCGGCGTAGCCCGCGAGCTTCTTGTTTCGGCGCGCCGAGCCGTCCAGTCTGAGAACTGGGACGACGCCCGTGGTTACCTCGGCCGCGTTCAGGCAACGATCTATGCTCTGATGGCCGAAGTGCCGGCAGGGCAGATTCGCACCCATCTGGAGCGCGCCGCAAGCGCATTGTCCGGGTCCTCCATCGGTATCCAGGCGGACCTGGCGTCCATCTCGGTACTTGCCGCGCTGGACGTCGCCCTCAAGAACGAAGACGCTCCCATTGTTCCCGATCTTGCCCGAGGCCTTGAGAAGACGAAGAAGACGGTCGACCAGGGCAAATACAAGACGGCCCGCAAGGAGATTGACGAATTCATCGGGACAGTGTCCACGCACCGCACGCTCGTGATGCTGGAGCGTGCAGCGAGTGGCGTGCGTGGTGCGATGGATGCGATGGAGCGTGAGGCCGGCCTGGTAGTCATCGCCGAATTGGACCAGGTCAGCGAGTTGTTCACCAAGTTCGCGGCCACCCTGCGAGCGGCTCCGCTGACTCAGCCGGGGCCCGAGCCGAGCACCGAGAAAGAAAAGCCCGAAGCGGTCGCCGAGACGGGCACCGTTTCCGAGACCGGTGCCGGCCCCGCAGAGGAGACGGCCAGTCCACCCGCCGAAGGTGGGCCGGAGGCGGAAGCCACCGGCCCGGAGCGGACCGGCCGACGCCGGTAGCCAGCCCGCAAACCAAAGCCTGGCCGGGACCGTTCCGGTCAGGCTTTTCAGTTGGCGAGACCGTCACGCTCCGCGCGGAACTCACAACGCGGCTCGCCAACACGTTCGCGCCCTCCATCCGACCCGGGACAAGGACCCTCAAGCCACCAGCAGGGCAACCACGACGCCGTGCCTGCCCCAGCGGGAACGGTCCGTCGTGTTGCCAAACGACGAGACCGCGTTGTCCTCAAACGTTGATCACCATCACACTCTACGCCGGGGTCACGGTATGCCAGCCAACTTCGTCCACCTCCACGTCCACACTGAGTATAGCCTCCTCGACGGCGCCTCCCGCATCGATGAGATCGTGGCGTATGCCAAGGAGCTCGGCATGCCGGCCCTTGCCATCACCGACCACGGCGGGATGTACGGGGTGATCGAGTTCTACAAGGCCTGCCTGGATGCTGAGATCAAGCCCATACTCGGCTGCGAGGTCTATGTTGCTTCGCGCACGCGTTTCGACAGGGAAGCCTGCGACCGCTCCATGGGCCATCTCGTGCTCCTGGCGAAGGACTTCACCGGCTACCAGAACCTGATGCGAATCATCACCGAGGCGAACCTCGACGGCTTCTACTACAAGCCTCGCGTCGACACGGAGCTCCTGGCGAAGTACAGCGAAGGCCTGATCGCGCTGACCGCGTGCCTCCAGGGCTTTGTTCCGCAGTGCATCGTCAACGAAGACGTGGCGCAGGCCAGGCAGCACGCCGAGGGCCTGGTCGACATCTTCGGACGCGAGAACGTCTACCTGGAGATCATGGACCACGGGCTGGACGACGAGAAGCCGATGAATAAGGGCCTCGCGGTCCTCTCGGCGGAGCTCGGCATCCCCATGGTCGCCACCAATGACGTGCACTATACGCGGAAAGAGGACGCGGACGCGCACGACACGCTGCTCTGCATCCAGACCAACTCCCTGCGAGAGGACCCGGACCGGTTGCGGTTCGAGACCGAAGAGTTCTACCTGAAGTCGGAGCAGGAGATGCTGGATCTCTTCCCTGAGACGCCCGACGCCGTCCACCGGAGCGTCGAGATTGCTGAGCGCTGCAATGTCGAGATCGAACTGGGGGGGTTGATGCTCCCACAGTATCCGATCCCGGATGGCTACACGGTCGACACCTATCTGCGCAAGGAGTGCGAGGATCGCCTTCCCGGCCGGTATGGCCCGGACATGCACGAGACGGCGATGCAGCGCCTGGACTACGAGCTTGGGATCATTGAGGGGTGCAACTACTCAGGCTACTTCCTCATCGTCGGCGACTTCATCTGGGAAGCGAAGAGGCGCGGGATCTTCGTGGGGCCGGGACGCGGATCGGCCACGGGGAGCATCGTCACCTATCTGCTGGGCATCAGCGAGGTCGACCCGCTCGAGCAGGGGTTGATTTTCGAGCGCATGCTCAACCCGGAGCGCGCCAGCCCTCCCGACATTGACCTCGACTTCCCGGACCGGGCCCGCGAGGAGATCCTTGAGTACGTGAACGAGAAGTACGGCCGCGACCACGTCTCGCAGGTCGTGACCTTCAACACGATGCAGGCCAAGGCGGCGATCCGCGACTGCGGCCGCGTGCTCGGAATCGACCTCGCGAAGGTCGACGAGATCGCCAAGCTGCAGCCCGGCGATAAGTCCATCGACGAAGCCCTGGCCAGTGACCCGGACATGAAGGCTCGGGCCGACCAGGACCCGGAGGTGAAGCGGCTCCTCGAGACGGCCACGAAGATCGAGGGCATCACCCGCCACGTGGGTGTGCACGCCTGCGCGGTGGTCATCTCCGACGGCCCCCTGACCGACTACGTGCCGCTCAAGGGTGAGAAAGACGGGACGACAACCACGCAATACGAGATGGACGCGTGCGTGGATGTCGGGATCGTCAAGATGGACTTCCTGGGTCTGAAAACCCTCACGATCATCGAGAACACCGTGAAGGCCGTCAAGCGCTCGCGGGGCGTCGACATCGATATGCTCAACATACCCCGCGAAGACGCCAAGTCGTATGAGCTTTTGTCCCGGGGCGATACGGGTGCTGTGTTCCAGCTTGAGAGCGACGGAATGCGGCAGCTTTTGCGTGACCTGCAGCCGGAACGCTTCGAGCATCTGGTGCCGCTGGTGGCCCTCTACCGCCCGGGCCCCATGGATTCTGCCCCGGAATTCGTGGCGGGGCGGCACGGTAACCCCATCCACTACCTAACGCCGGAGCTGGAGCCGATCCTTGCGGAGACCTACGGCGTAATCCTCTACCAGGAGCAAGTCATGCGCGTCGCGACCGACCTCGCGGGCTTCTCGATGCCCCAGGCGGAAATCATCATGCGTGCCATGGCCAAGAAGCAGGAAGCGAAGATGAAGCAGATGAAGCCCCTGTTCATTGAGGGCTGCGTCAATAACGGTATCGCGGAGGAAGCCACCCGCGAGATCTTCGCCCGGATGGAGACGTTCTCGCGCTACGGCTTCAACAAGTCCCACAGCGCCGCGTACGCGCTGATCGCGTACTGGACCGCCTACCTGAAGGCGAATTACCCGGCTGAGTTTCTGGCAGCACAGTTGACGACGGTCATCGGCCAGAGCGCGGACATCGCGAAGTACGTGACCGAGTGCAGGCGGGGCGGCATCCGTGTGCGCCCACCCGACGTCAACAGCAGCTTCGCCGAGTTCTCCGTTGCCGGCGATGATGTGGTGTTCGGTCTCGCCGCCATCAAGGGCGTCGGCACGACCCCCGCGCGGGAAGTGGAGAAGGAGCGCGAGGAGAACGGCCCGTACAAGGACCTGTGGGACCTGTGCGAGCGCGTGGCGATCCGCGGCGTCAACAAGTCCACGGTGAAGACGCTGCTCGAAGCGGGAGGGCTTGAGTGCTTCGGACACCGTGCGCAACTGCTGGCCGCCCTCGACCAGGCCTATAGCGCGGGCCAGAAATCTGAGGCGGACCGCGCCGCCGGTCAGACGTCACTGTTTGACTCTGCGCCCGAGGAGACGGCCTCCGTTGCGACGCTGCCCGACGTCCCGCCGCTTCCCGACGAGCAAGTCCTGGAACTCGAGAAGGAACTGCTCGGGCTCTACCTGTCCAACCACCCACTCGTGAAGAATGAGGAAAAGCTGGAACGCTGCACATCAGCCCGACTTGAGGATATCGGCGAGTTTGCTGAGGGGACCGAGGTCGTCGTCGGCGGGATCATCACCGAGGTCAAACCGTACACGACCAAGAAGGGCGACAAGATGGCCTTCCTGACCATCGAGAGCCTGGCCGCTGACGCAGAGGTGACCGTGTTCCCCAGCGTCTATGACAAGTGCAGGGACCTGCTTGAGAAGGACGCGCTTGTTGTGATGGACGCCAAAATCGACCGCGGCGGAGGGCGCAACGGGAACGGCGACAGTGGCGGATCAGACCAGGACAATGTCAAGCTCCTGTGCGATTCCGTGCGTCTGCTCGAGAAGGCCCGCAAGGTGAGTGACCGCAGGCTCCAGGCCGCGGACGATGGCCGCGCGAAGCAACAGGAGATCCTTGCAGCGCCACCACCCCCAACCTACAAGGCTCCACGACTGCACGTGGAGCTCGATGCGCCGTGCGCTTGCACGGCAACACTCACGGGCCTTCGAGACATCCTTGCCACCTCTCGCGGTCCCCAGGAAGTCGTGCTGCATCTGGCCAATCGCGGCGAGTGCCGCATGGTGGAGCTCGGCGCGAAGTACATGATTACGTGTGACGGCGACCTGCCGGCCAAGTTGCACACCGTGCCGGGCTTCCTGCAGATGTGGACCGAGGAGAGCCCGAAACAGGTGGACGGGCCAACGCAATGAGCCCCTCCCGCGGGTTCCACTGATTCCGGCCGCCTCGCAGAGGCTTGGCAACGACGGGAATAGACGCTTACTATGCCCCTTATCACTGTCTTGGACGCTCGTGTCGACGACGCGCCGCAACTGGATGCCCTCCGGTCGCGAACGCTTCAGGAAGTGCCCCCGGAGATCGAGGACGAGGTGCGCCGGATCATGGCCGCCGTCCGACAGCGCGGGGACGCGGCCCTCGTCGACTACACGCGGAAGCTCGACTGCCCGGACTTCACTCCCGAGCAGATCACCATCGGTCAGGGCGAGTTCTCCGCCGCGTACGAGGCCGTGGACGAGCGCTGGGTGGAGGCCTTCCGCGCCGCGCGAGAGAACGTGAGCGTCTTCCAGGAACGCGCGCGCGAGCAGTCATGGCTGGAGACCTTCGACGGGCTGATCCTGGGGCATCACGTCACGCCGGTGCGCTCAGCGGGCCTGTATGTGCCCGCGAAGGCAGCCCCTCTCCCCTCTTCCCTGCTCATGAGCGCCGTGCCCGCGCAAGTCGCCGGCGTGCCGCGGATCGCCTTCGCCACGCCTCCCAGGGAGGATGGCTCTGTCGACCCGACGATGCTGGTGGCCGCTTCGGAGTGTGGCGTCCACCGCGCCTACCGGATGGGCGGCGCGCAGGCCATCGCCGCCCT
>JALGSS010000933.1 GCA_029821745.1 Candidatus Zipacnadia bacterium | reverse complement strand
GGAACTGAGATGGACGTCTGGCGAAGCCGAACCCTTGGTCAACATGGGCAGGCTGTACCGGACACAGGAAGGCAAGGAACTCAAGTACCTGCTGCACACGGAACCCGCGCCCACGGGGATGGGGCCGGCGGTTGTGTTCGTGCACCCGCGTTTGCGGCCCACTCCTGAAGAAGAGCGCGACCGATTCACAAGGGTCGTGCAGGACGGCCTAAAGCAGGAGATGGTCGAGCTAATCCGGCGCGTGGATGACCGCATCACTGACCTGGAGTTGCTTTCATCCAATGGGGACGCCGTCGTGCACGCGGACGTCGGTCTGCCGAGACGAGTGCCGCTTGGGCTGATTGGCGATGGAGCAGTGAGGACTGCGTCAATCTTCCTCTCCGCGAAGGGGGCCGAAGGCGGACTGCTACTCGTGGACGAGATCGACACGGGCCTGCACTACACGGCCCTGCGAGATGGGTTCTGGGAAGGCGTCTGGCACGCTGCCAAACTGTTCGGCGTGCAGGTCTTCGCGACCACCCACAGCCACGAGTGCATGGTGGCGGCATACGAGGCCTTCGACGGTGAGAACGCCGACGACCTATCAGTGCATCGTCTGGAACGCATCACGATCTGCTGGGCGATGCGCTCAAAGCCGGGTTTGAGGTCCGCTGATGCCTGACCCACGTGACTTCAGGCGACCGGTCGAGCGTCCCGCGATGCTTCTCGTCGAAGGCATGGATGAGTTTGCACTACTGTGCCCCTTCCTTGAGCACATGGGCGTCACGTCCATCGACATCCGCTTGTATGATGGGACGGCCAACTTGGGCCGAAGGCTCAAATCGCTCAAGATCACCAGCGACTTCGCCAAGTTGAGAGCGTTAGGCGTGCTGCGCGACGCCGATGAGAACGCGGCATCGGCGTTGCAGAGCGTTCAGGGGGCGTTGGAGAGAGCCGATCTTGCGTACCCCGAGGCGGCAGGGGACTTTGCTGAAGGCAAGCCGAGCGTCGGCGTGTTGGTCGTTCCCGGCGCCGGCAACCCCGGGAGCCTTGAGACCCTCTGCTGGCCCTCAAAGGCGGGCCTAGCCCGGGTGGGCAACGACAACGAGGAGGACACCACGAGACAGGACCTTGTTCCGGCATGTGACGTGGCGAACTGTGTTGGTTCGTACATCAAGTGCCTGCAGGACAGAGAAGTGCGTCTGCACCGGAACGTCGACAAAGTTCGCGTCCACACGTATCTCGCTGCACACAGACAACCGGGCATGAAGATTGGGGAGGCGGCTGCGGCCGGCTGTTGGGATTTCACTCATGACGCCTGGGGATACCTACGAAAGTTCATTCAGACCATGAACCAGTTGAGCAAAGACTAGGAGGACACACACGATGGATCTTTCAGGCAAGTTCACCATCGATATTCCGCAGGTCAAGAAGTGTGCCGTGGCGTATTCCGGCGGGCTGGACTCGGCGCTCGCACTCAAGCTGCTGCCCGAGTACTACGGCTGCGAGGAAGTTCTCGCCGTCACCGTTAATGTCGGGCTGACCGATGAAGAGATCGAGATGTGCCGGTCCAAGGCCGAATTGCTCGGCGTCCCGTGGTCCTTCATGGATGCCGAAGAGGATTTCGTGGAGAACTACCTCACCAAGGCGATCCGCGCCAATTCCTCATACGAGGGCTACCCGGTCGCGACGTCCATGACCCGGCAGCTCATCGCCCGCCGAGTCGCCGAGTTCGCCCTGGAGCACGGCTGCGACTCGATCTGCGAGGGCTCGACGGGCAAGGGCAATGACCAGTTCCGGATGCACAATGTCTTCTCCCTGTTCGCGCCGGACCTGACCGTCGTCGTCCCGGTCCGGGATTTCGACTTCACGCGCGAGGAAGAGAAGAAGCTGTCGGACGAGTATGGCATCCCATACAAGGCGGGCATCGGCGATGACCTGACCATGTGGTGCCGCTCCATCGGCTCCGGCGAGGTCTCGAACCTGCAGATGCGCATCCCGCAGGACGAGTTCATCTGGTACAAGTACCCGGAGAACGCCTGCGACGAGCCCCATGAGATGACCATCAAGTTCGAGAACGGTCTGCCCGTGAAGTGCGATGACGTGACCGGCCTGGCGAACATCGTCCATTACCTCAATGACCTGGGCGGCAAGCACGGCATCGGCAAGATCGACATGTTCGAGGACGGCATCATCGGCCTGAAGTCGCGCGAAGTCTACGAGGCGCCGGCGGCCAAGATCATCCTGACGCTGCACCAGGACCTCGAGCAGCTCTGTCTCACCAAGGAGCAGGTCCAGTTCAAGCCGACCGTCGAGCGCCAGTGGGCGTACATGGTCTACCACGGTGGCTGGTTCCACCCGGTCAAGCACGACTGCGACGCGTTCATCGAGGCGTCCCAGTGGGCGGTCAACGGCCAGTACAAGGTCACCTTGTACAAGGGCAATATCGACATCACCGAGCGCACGTCCGACAGCCGTCTGTTCCGGCCGGAGCTCCGCGCGATCGTCGAGCGGGAAAAGCAGCCGGGCGAGGTGCGGATCGAGTGGAAGCAGCCTGAATCAGGCCCGGCAGTGAAGATCCACGGGTTCCAGTACCAGATCGTGGGCCACCGCGGCATGCCGTACGTGGAGTAGTTGGAGAACGTGCAAGGGCCCGGGCTACCGGGCCCTCTTTCTCCGTTCCGTCTGCGCGGACATCACGACGGAGGTGAAGCCATGGAACAGGTTGACGCTATGCTACGCGAGCTCAACTGTATGGCTCACATGCTCGGGGCGAGGCCCGCCAGGACTCGGACATAGACGTGCTCCTCGTTCTGGATGACTTCGAGAGCGCAGCGGCCGAGATACTACGGAGCGGGGACGTTGTGGCGAGGCTCTCGCTGGAGCACGATTGCGTGATAAGCCTGCTGCCGTGCCGTGAGAAGCAGTGGTCTGGTGGTGCGACGCAGTTCACTCGCGCCGTCAAGCGCGAAGCAAGGCTTGTGGCATGAGTACCGAATGGGAGAACCTGCTGCTTCGCTCAGAAGAGAGTATCCAAGCGGCCCAGGCGCTGCTCGACGGCGGCTGGCCAGGCTTCGCGGCGTCCAGGGCCTATTACGCAATGTTCTATACCGCGTGGGCGCTACTACTGTCACTGGGCGAGACGTACTACCAGGCCCTGCTGCATGCCGAGCGCCTGCACCTGCGGCTTCTCGCCGACACCGAAGATTACCTGAACGATACGGAGAAGTGGTTCTTCGACGAGGAGCAGTGGTCGGTGACGGGCTAGATTTGCTCGCACGACCTGCGGGGCCCCGGTCATAGAGACCCGGTACGGGTCTCTCCACCCCGCAGCTAGACTCGGGGGCGAGCCACTATCCTAGCCGTGGGGTGTCGATGCCGCACAATCGACGGGGCCCCACGGACTCGTGTCGCAGAGCACGATCGACCACTCACCGACGCACGCTCAAAGGACCCCGACGCGCCGCGGCGAGACATGTCGCGGCGCGTGCCGAATGAGACCCCAGGAGGCAGTGCTGATGAGGTCATCTCTACCCCTATGCGCTCTCGGCTGCGCCATTCTCGCGGTCATGCTGTGCGTGCCAAGTTGGGCTCAGGGGCTCACGTCCTTCGGGACCGGCTTCATCGTCGATTCCCGGGGCTACATCCTCACGAACGAGCATGTGGTGCACCGGGCGAAGACGGTCCAGATCATCATCGGGGGCAAGGAGAAGCACGACGCCACGATCCTGAGCGTCGACCTGGACCACGACCTCGCCCTGCTGAAGATCGACGCGGACCGACCGCTGACGAGTATCGCCATCGGCAACTCCGCCGAAGTCCGGCGGCAGGAGGCGGTTCTGGCCGTCGGGTTCCCCTTCGGCGAGGACGCGATCACGTCCACCAGCGGGCGTATCGTGTCGATCCGCAAGGAGGGCGCGAACCAACTCCTCGTGACCGACGTGGTGGTCAATCCGGGGAACAGCGGCGGGCCCTTGCTGAATGACCGTGGCGAGGCGGTCGGCGTGATCCGGTCGCTGCTGCTCGCCAACGTGGACGGGACGAAGGTCAAGGCCGGGGAGATCTACGCGATTCCCATCAGCTTCGCCAACCCGATGCTGGCGGCCATCCCCGATTTCGACTGGGTCTCCGTGGGGCGCGCCCGGGGGCGCATGGAGCTGCACGAGATCGACGCGGCGATGAGTCCCGCAGTGGTGCAGATTCTGTCGGATCGCGTGCGACCCGGGACCATCGAGGGCGCGGCAGGCGAGGGCGTGAGCGACTTCGCCAAGAACGCCGTCGCCTTGCTGACCTC
>JALGSS010000932.1 GCA_029821745.1 Candidatus Zipacnadia bacterium | reverse complement strand
TCTTGACGGAATCTGGCAGAAGACCCATCGTGTCGGGACCATCGTGGGTATGGGTGCTGGTCACGATGACATTGCGCTCGGCGACCCCGGCTGCCGCACCCATGGCCTCCCGCAACGCGCGCGTGTAGGCAGGCTCAAAGAGACCGGCAAGGTCAAGACTCACGAGCAGGAGCGCGAGGCGGTCGTCGGCCAGGTAGAGGACGTTGGCTTCGAGATTATCGCGGATGCGCTCACAAAAGCGCCGGTGCAGTTGTAAGCGCCGGTGCAGTTGTCCGGCGAGGTCATCGCCGAGATTACAGTCAATGATTCGTGTTGCGCTACCTGCCCTCATGGTTCATCCTCTGGTGGGTGGCGACTGCAATGATATGCCACAGCGTCACTGGTCGCGCGGTGCGCGCCTCGCACACCTGCGGAGCGGCACTTCGCCGGTCCCACTGGAGTCTCCTTCCCGCCAGTCACACCGGGAGGATTCACTGCGCCAGACCGCGAACGAGGACCCTCCGTGAGCGCATCCCGGAGCCCGTCTGCCGCCTCGGGGTAGAGACCGCAGCTTGCCAATTCCGACCCGCCCCTGGCGGGCCGACAGGAGGGTTGTGCTGGAAAATGGCTATCATGGGCACGGGGTGTCGTCCCGCTCTGCGGGATGCGACGGGGCCCCGTGCAAGGCGTCTCACAGGCCCCGTGGAGCCCATGTAGCGCGTCGGTCACGACTGTAGCGCGTCGGTCACGACGCGCTGTGACACCCCACGGCCATACGTCGTTGGTTATTCAACACGGCAGGAGGAGCCGACTTTGCGCGAACAACTCACCCGGAGGGCGTTTGTGGCCGCGATACTCGTGTGCGCGGCGTTGATCGGTGGGTGCCGATCTCAGGAGCCGCCCACGATCGCGATTCCCTCGGTCCAGGAAGTCGTGCCGACGCCCGAACCCACGCCGGAGCCTGCGCCGGAGCCTACGCCGGGGCTGGAGATCAGCACGATCACCTTCGCCGGGCAACGGTTCACCGTCTGCTTCGTTGACCTCACGAAGCACGATCTGGATCTCTTCTGGCGCGACGACGCGGGGGAGCCCTTCAGAGGGTTCGAGGCCCTGGATCGCCGGCTGCAGACCCAGGGCCGCACGCTGGTGTTCGCGATGAACGCGGGCATGTACCTCGAGGACTTCTCGCCGGTCGGGCTATACGTGGAGGATGGCGAACAGCTTCGCCCGCTCAATCTCGCCCGGGGCAGCAGCAACTTCTGCCTGCGCCCCAACGGCGTCTTCGCGATCACGGACTCCGGTGCGAAGGTGGTCGAATCCTCGACGTATCCATCCATCGAGGACGAGACTCTCCTCGCGACCCAGTCGGGACCGATGCTGGTGATCGAGGGCGAGCTTCACCCGGCATTCGGCCGCAACTCAACGTCCCGCCTCTACCGCGATGGTGTGGGCGTCATCTCTCCCGACCGGGTTGTGTTCGCCATCTCCGAGCAGCCGGTGAACTTCCACGAGTTCGCCCTGCTGTTCCGCGACCACCTGGAGTGCGAGAACGCCCTGTTCCTCGACGGGAACATCTCCAGCCTCTACTCCGTCGCCATGGACCGTTGCGACAACAGAGCCGGCCTTGGGCCGATCCTCGCCGTCACGGCCGAGAAGTGATCGCCGGCAGCCCAGTCCCTCGTCAGGCCGACGCGAACAGGGAGATCTTCTCGACCATCCGCTCAATGAGCGCCTCCCGCGCGGGCGTGTAGAACTTGCCGGGCGCGGGGAAAGTGTCGGGTCCCATGATCTCGCCCAAGCCGCCCAGCCAGGCCTGCATCAGCTCCGTATAGATGTTGATCTTCGCGATCCCCAGACGGATGCACTCGCGGACCAGGTCGTCCGGAGTGCCGGAGCCCCCGTGGAGCACGAGTGGGAGCTCGACGCGCTCCGCGATGGCCGCGAGACGCGCCAGATTGATCTCCGGTTTCCCCCGGTACACGCCGTGGATCGTGCCGACCGCGACCGCGAGGCAGTCGATGTTCGTGTCCGCGACGAATTGCGCGGCTTCGTCCGGGTCCGTCTGCAAGGCCTCACCCTCGGGGACCTCAACATCTCCCTCCAACCCCATCACCTTGCCCAACTCCGCCTCAACGCAGGCCCCGAAGCCCTGGGCTAGTCGGACCGTCTCTTGAGTCAGGCGGACGTTCTCGTCATAGGGATGACGCGAGCCATCGAGCATGACGGACTTGAAGCCCGACTTCAGGTACGTCTCCGCCTGGTCGAGGGTGCCGCCATGGTCCAGGTGGATGGCGGCTGTCACGCCGGCATCGTCAGCGAATTGCTCCGCCATGGTACGAAAAGCCCGGGAGCCACAGTAGTGCTCCTCCGCCGGCGAGGCCTGGATGATGACCGGCTGGCCCGTGCGCTGGGCGGCCAGAGTCGCGGCCTGAATCGAGTTGCTGTCCCAGCAGTTGAAGGCGGCAACGGCGCGCCCGTCGGCACGCGCTGCGTGAAGGATTTCGTCCATGCGAACAAGGGGCATAGTCCACTCCGGTACGGCAGGATGAACGACAGGA
>JALGSS010000931.1 GCA_029821745.1 Candidatus Zipacnadia bacterium | reverse complement strand
GCCGCTGCGTGTCACTGTCACTGTCCGGCCACCCCGTCCAGGTGCGCCGTCACGAAGGCGTCCAGACCCGCTGGATACACGCTGCCGGGCATCACGAACCCCTCCATGTGCCCCCCGCTGAGTTCCAGGAACCGCTTCGGCTCCGGCGCGACATCAAACAGCTTCTGCCCGAACCGGAAGGCGATCGCTTTGTCCTCCGGGCTGTGGGCCACCAGCACGGGACAGTTGACACGCGCCACGTAAGTCTGGGCGTCGTAGCTGAACCGGCAGATCCGCCGCACCGGGATGAAGGGGAACATCGTTTCCGCTGCGTCGGGCACCGACGTAGCGCCCGCCTCGACGCTCAGGCCCCCCGGCGTGTGATTCATTGCCACGTGTGAAGCGATGGGCGCCCCGAGAGAGCGCCCGATAATGAGGATGCGCGCGGGGTCGACGCCTCTGTCTTCGGTCAAATACCGCCACGCGGCCTCGGCGTCCAGATACGTCCCCTCTTCGGTCGGCTTGCCCTCACTGCCGCCGTACCCGCGGTAGTCGAACAGCAAGGCGCTCAGGCCAAGCGCGTGGAACACGCGCACAGTGTCGACCCGGTGGGCGAGGTTGCCCCCGTTCCCGTGACAGAACAGGACGACAGCGCGTTCGGGCTCGGCGGGCACAAACCAACCTGCGAGCTTGAGGTCATCCTCGGTGTGCAGGGCTACGTCCTCATACTCCAGCCCGACATCCGCGGGCGTGGCGAAGACCTTGCGGGTGGGATGGTAGATCATCCCCGACTGGCCGAAGTAGATCGCGGCGACGTAGAGAGCGTACAGGCCTGCTAGACCCACGCCCACGTAGATGAACATGCAGTGCCTCCGGGATAGAGCATTGCGGCGCGAACAAGGCATTCGGGCCGGACACCTCCGAGTGCGAATCACAGACGCCGATATATTGGCGTGGGATACGGACGCCGTCAAGGGCCGCTGCAAGAGAGTTCACTCGTAGATCTTCCCGCTTCGCATGGGCGGCACAGGTTTCTGTGGGGCGCGCGGAGAATACCTGACAGTGCGAGAAACAGGCCCAGCCGCCGGGCCGAACAGACCTTCTGCGGCGAAGCTCGACCACCGGGAGGTGGGTGTCTTGACGGACCGAGAACGTGTTTATGCCTCACTGCGACATGAACAGCCCGACCGAACGCCGTATGTGATCGGTTTCACCCAGAAGTCTTTCGCAGCCATGCGTGAGCACTACGGCAATGACGACTTCCTCGGCCTAATCGACAACGCCGTCCAGGGAGTCGCCCCTGCGCCCGGACCGAAGGACCACTGGCCGGACGAGAACACATGGCAGGACGAGTTCGGCGTGCAGTGGGACCGGAGCGTCGACCGCGATATCGGCAACGTGTGCAACCGTGTCCTCCCCGAGCGCGACCTTGAGAACCTGGAGATGCCCGACCCGACCGACCCGGCCAAGTTTGAGGGCTTCGCGGAGAGTTGCGCAGCGGGCAACGGCAAGTTCGTCCAGTTCGGCATCGGCTTCTCGCTGTTTGAGCGCGCCTGGACCATGCGGGGCATGGACACGCTGTTCATGGACATGCTGGAAGCGCCGGACTTCGTGGATGCCCTGCTGGACGCGATCTGCGACTACAATGTAGCCCTCGTGGAGCAGGCCGTGAAGTACGACATTGACGCCGTGCATTTCGGGGATGACTGGGGCTCGCAGCGCGGTCTGCTCATGGGACCCGAGCTCTGGGCGCGGTTCATCAAGCCCCGCCTCGCCCGGCAGTACGGCGCGGCAAAAGACGCAGGCAAGTTCGTGACCATCCATTCCTGCGGAATGGTGCAGGAAGTGTTCCCGCAACTGATCGAGATCGGCCTCGACTGCTTCAACCCGTTCCAGCCCGAGGTTATGGACGTGTTCGAGATGAAGCGGCTGTACCGGGGCCGCCTGAGCTTCTGGGGCGGCGTCAGCACCCAGCGTCTGCTCCCCTACGGCACTCCGGACGAGGTGCGCACGGAGGTGCGGGAGATTCTGAAGGTAGTCGGTGAGGGCGGCGGTTACATCTGCGCTCCGGCGCACTCAATCCCCGGCGACGCAAAGCCGGAGAACATCATGGCGATGATCGAGACGGTGAATGACCAGTAGCTCGCGGGCCGCCGTCGAAGGAGAACCGCCGATCTCACACCATCACGCACGGACTCAGCGCAGGTCAGGCCAGTTAATGACGCAGCCATCACCCCAAGTGTTCTACGAGGCCTTGTTCCGCACTCAGCGTGGCGGGAGAGGCGTGGAGTTCGAGACGGCGCTC
>JALGSS010000930.1 GCA_029821745.1 Candidatus Zipacnadia bacterium | reverse complement strand
GCCCCGAATCCAACACCTGCTGGACGTACTCGGCGTCTCGAGCGCCAAAACTGCGCACTGGCATGAAATCTTCTCCTCGACTGAGTGTGTGTGCGGGTGTGCGTCTCGGCTTCCAGTTGCTTACGCCCCAGGCCCTACTCTTCCACTACCTCCAACTTCACGTTGTCCAGGTAGAACACGGTATTGCCGGGCAGGTCCGTGAGCGCGATCTCCGGTCGGTCGGGGATGGCGACCTTCAACTCGTAGCGGCCCGTGGCGAGCTTCCCGAGGCCATTGGTGACCTCGATGTGTACCCATGTATCCGTGGGCAGCGTCGCGATCTCCTGTCCGTTGGCGGTCAATACCCCCTCCGCGTCGACGCTCAGACTTGGTCCCGTGCGGAACGGGCTCGAGCCGTCCCGCCAGTCGTTGGCGATGATCGCGCCCTTCTCAAGCCGCAGGTCGTAGCTCAGCCGCACAAGCCCCGAGGGCAGGTTGGGCATGTAGTACACGTGCGGGTTCCAGGAGAAGTCCAGGCCGGCAGCGTCCTCGAATCTCAGACTGTGCTCACCCGACGCGGCCTGTTCCGCTGTCACTCGGATGCGCGCGCTTCCGGCCTCGCCGTGGGTGTTCGCGCCATCGACCGTCGCATTCACCGGCGAATCCTCGAACCCGTCGTCTATCATCTGCGGCTTCGCCTCGGGAAGATCAGCGAAGGAGATCCGCGAGCGCTCGATGGCCTTCGGCAACGCGACCCACTCCGGCGATCCAGTGAGGCCCACCTCGCTCAGGTCCAGCGGCTGGAAGCCCAGCTTCAGCGCCGGCGAACCCGGCTTCAGGCGGAAGTCCCGCGCCGCCGCATCCTCGAACAGGGGATCGGCGATGAGCGAATGGACATCATGCCCGGTAGCCTGCCAGTCTTCGAAGCTCAGGTCGACCGGGAACCAGAGGGTCTCCTCGTTCGCGTGCCAGTAGACGTTGTAGTCCGATTCCAGATCGCACTCTCGCCGGAACAGGTCACCGTGGTCGAAGTAGACAATGTTGCGCTCCAGCTTGATGCTGGATTCCTTGTCTCGGCGGCCCAGATGGATCTGGCCGCTCCACCCGAAGGCGAAGATGTTGTTGCGGGCCAGGATATTCCGGCCATAGTGAACGGTGAGCCCGCCGTGGAGCACGTCATGCACGAGGTTGCTTTCGATCACGATGTCGCTGCTGCCCTCGTCGGGATAGATGCCGCCTGCGGTGACATCGTGGATCCAGTTGTGATGGATGCGCGTTCCCGGGGACAGCCCCAGTGTGTAGATGGCCCCCATATCGGGCTGCAACCAGCGACCAATGTGGTGCAGGTGGTTGTATCCGATCTCATTGCGGTGAGCGGTTGTCGGCGCGTAGCCCCAACTCCAGCCGACGGAGACGGCCATCCAGGTCGTGTCGCAGATGTCGTTGTGCGTGATCGTGTTGTCACTGGACTGGCCGACCCACACGCCGCCCACACACCCAGCATAGACTTCCCCGGACCCGTGGATGTAGTTGTTCGAGATGACATTGTGGTCTGTCTCGTTTGCCGCCCTGGACGCCCTGCCGCCCAGGCCTATCCGCACGCCCCCGGCACCCATGTCGTGGATGTGGTTGCCGGCCACGCGATTGCCCTTGCACCCGCGCCGGAACCAAACTCCGTACTGGCCGTAGTGGGCGATCTCGCAGTCCTCGACGCTGCAGTTAGCTGCGCCGTCCGCCTGGATCATCGCCGGGATCTCGTACGCGGCTTGCCAGTCGCAGTGTCCCTCGGGCTCCAGATGGCACGCGCCGTACATGAACCGCAGGCCCCGGAAGCTGATGTGGCTTACGGGTATTCCCGCGTCCGGCTCACCGATGAGTACCACAAGCTGCTCGCACACCGGGGCGATGAAGGTCGTGTTGTCCGGGGTCTCACCGGGCATGGGGTAGTAGAGAATGTGCTCGCGCTCGGGGTCCAGACACCACTCACCAGGCTCGTCCAAGGCAGCCACTGTTCCCTCCACGTAGTAGGGCTGCCTCCCGACGTGTTGGGTGAAGGGCCACTTCGAGGCGCCGCCCACATGCACGGTGCTGCTCTCGACGTCCACGCTCTTGATCGGGTACAGACCAGTCTCCCAGTTGTAGTACACCACAACGTTCGCGTTGCGCAGGTCCGGCCAGTTCTCAAGGTCCCCGCCCACGAAGCGAAAGGCCGACTTGGACAGGTCGATTTCCCCACCCGTCTCCGGGTCAACAGCGGGGGCCGCCTTGCCGCGCATAGCGAACTGCCCGGTGTTCGGGCTCCGAGCCATCCGCCGCCTCTCCCTGTTCACGAAGAGCTGCCGTAGCGTCGCCGGGTCCCGCAGCCCCTCGGGTGCATCCGTCACCCACAGAGGGCCCTCGTTCTGCGGTGCCCAGCCGGTGATCTCCCGGCCTCCGGAGATGACGGGCTTCTCACCGGGGTACGCGGCGTAGACAATCGGGCTGTCTTCGCTTCCCGAGTCCTC
>JALGSS010000929.1 GCA_029821745.1 Candidatus Zipacnadia bacterium | reverse complement strand
CGCGTCGACGTATCCGGCCGAGGTCGTATTGCTGAGATGCACTGCCAGCGGGGCTGGCAGTGGCACCCGGTCATGCAACTCCATGGGGTGCCGCCTTTGCCCTTCCACCCGCAAGCCATCCGCTCTGCAGGTGGCACAGGCCGCCGGCCTGCAACGGCGTGCATTCATGAACCGGTGGCGTGCTCCCCATTCCCTCGCAGGGAAGGGGGCCGGGGGGTTAGGTATGGCGCGGGCCGATCACAACGGCCTTGTCGCACGGCCCGCCTCCTCAATCCGCGAATTCCACCCGTGCGATACCCCACTCGTCAAGCTGCGGGATGATCAGCCGTACGGCCCCCGGCAGCTCATCCATCATGAGCTCCTCCGGCTCCTTGCCCGGCGCGTGCCAGGTTGCGCTGAGCACCTTGCTCCCCAACAGCGCTGGCCCCTTCAGCCCGATGGAGACGTAGCGCAGTGGCAGCACGTCCGCGCCGGCCTCCGCCTGATTGCGATTGAGCACGTGGCAGGCGAGCACCTTGCGCTGCGGGTCGTTCAGAACGCGGGGCATCACCACGACCTCGTCAGGCCCCCAGACTTCGATGGGAGCAAAGGGTGCGAGGGTCCTCTCGCCGACCTGCCGGTCGCTCAGGATGGGTACCTGCTTGCGCACGGCCTCGACCGCCTCCAGGTCCTTGGGGTGCAGAGCGTCGAGGTCGCACACTGAGATCAGCAGGCTGAACTGGGCCAGGCGCGCTGAGTCCAGGAACTTGTCGTAGTACTGGTGCCCCGCAACCACAAAGCTGAAGGGAACGCGGGCCCGCAGTAGCCGTCGCGCGATGGCCTGGGTCCGCTGCTTACTGAACCGGTCCGCGTCGATGATCACCCCCGCGATGGCAGGCGTCTCGAAGTTGTCCAGCAGATCGGCGTTGTCGCGGATGAAGGTGTACAGGTCGCCGTATTCCTCCACGGTTCCGAAATGCCGGGGCTTCTCGGGTCCCATCCACACGTCCCACGGGACCAGGTAGTACTGGCCCAGAGCATACGTCGCGGCGAGGGCAATCCGCGTGTCGGGCACATTGTGCGGGAACGGCGAAGTGATCTGCAGCGTCCCATGGGCCTCGGCTGCACGGGCACAGACGGCGAGATCGGCGAGGGTCTCCGACCACGTCTCGCCCAGCAGGAAGTCCACCTTGTCGGTCATGAACCGGTTGCGCTGTGACGCGTCCTGCAGGTTGGAGTTGATGGACAGGGGCACGCGCCGCCCGGCGTGCTCGTCTATCTCGTCTCGGAACCAGTCGAAGAAATCGCGCACATTCACACGTAGGAAGTCCTCGAATAGCGGGGTCGTTGGGAGCGTCCTGCGACGCTCCTTGTAGGTCTTCGCATCCGCGATGCCGTGTTTGTTCGCCATGAACTCGCGGTAGTCGAAGCCCTCGAGCGAGTCGATTCCCGCTTCCCGCAGCCGTTCCTCGGGCAAGGTGGAAAGGTACTCGCGGAAGGCCTTCATGCACTCGTCGCACATGCAGCCGCCGCCCCAACTGTGGGCGCTCACGTTCAACGCACCGTCGTCGAACTGCAGCCAGTCAACCCCGGCGTCCAGAGCGGCTCTCGCCTGCTCCATGAGCGCCTTCCGGTAGGCCGGCTGGTTGCTGCAGCCCCACTTGACCGGGTCCTTCTTGTTGAAGGTCACCATCCACGGCGCCACGAGGCGCGTGCCGTCCAGATCGACCGTGTACGCGGACAGGTCCTTGGTGCGCGGAACCGAATTGACCGCGCCCTGGATCGTCGCGCCCATGGCGTGGATCTTCTGGACGAATTCCGCGCTCGATGTGTAGACCCACACAACGCGGTTCGCGCCGAAGGCCTTCACAGCCTCGGGGGCCTCATCCCTCGCCCATCGCGTCGAGAAGAACACGTCCGAATGCTTGATGCCCAGTGGATTGTCTCCCGTGGGAGCCAAGTAGTCCTTGAGGGTGCGGACGTCCGACGAGTCGCCTGCGTGCAAATCCAGCACCTGCCTTTCCGAGAGGGCGACGTCGAAGATGCGCACGTTGTCCATCTCGCCGCGAAGGGGCCGGATGCCGTTCAGGTTGCCAATCTGCACCTGGGGCGAGCCGGGGTCGGGCTCCGCCAGGTCATCCCAGCGGGCGATGGCAATGGGCGGCTGTTCACCGTCGGCAAGATACATCACGGCACTGCCGGCGTCGAAGTTCACGGTCACGGCGACGAAGTTCCAGCTGGATTCCGAGGCGCTCGGGGCGTCTGACGGCATTGAGAGAAAGCGGTCCTCTCCGCCGGCCTTGATCTTGAACGCCATGCGC
>JALGSS010000928.1 GCA_029821745.1 Candidatus Zipacnadia bacterium | reverse complement strand
CATTACGGGCTTCGGGTTCACAGCCCCGAGTTCATGAGCGTCAACGACGGGCCGCTGGAGTTGAGGGTGACGTATGCGCTCAATGACCAGGGCAATGCGGATGCCTATGAGATGAACGTGGTGACCGTGGACCCGGAGCTGTCCGAACGCGCGACAGTGCCTGTACCCACGCAGGTGGGCGTCACTCACGAAGGCGTCGACGAGGACGGGGACGGCGTAGCGGATTGGATACCGGTCTACAATATGCAGACGGAAGCCCCATTCGGCCACTGGCGCGCGCTCTGGATCGGCGCGGACGAATGCGGGCTCCACTCCCCCCACCGACGGACGCATGACAGGCCGAGGATGCTGGTGGCGAACAAGAACACATTCCGGAACAAGTTGGACGTCTGGTGGAACTCCCGCACCGACTGGGCGTTCAATTGGTACTACCTGGACAGGGACTGGGTGAAGCTTTGGCTTAAGGCGAAGCACGACATCTACTACATCGAGAGGTATGCGCCCCAGTGGCCCACAGACATCGACATCATCCAGGTAGGCACACAGCTGTATGCGGAACTCAGCGAAACTCAGCAGGGCATCGCGGAGGAGCACACTGTCGTCTGGAGTTCCGCAGGCGGGAGCTACGCGGACCTATTCATGAGCGACACAGCCTACGGGGGCACGCTGTCTCACGCCGGCACACCGGCCAACCCAGACACGTGCTTCCTCGCGAAATCGCAGTGGGACGAATGGGCCGCCGCTCACACGTGGTCTGAGAAAATGTGCTTCTTCTCGTACATCTACTTCCACGAGACGTGCCACGCCGCAGGTCTGGTTGACGAGGACGCGGCTTACACGCCTCCGGACAACGAGTGCGTCATGCGCTGGTCGCCGTATTTCCCGCGCTGGAGCCAGCCATGGGGGACGGATGATCCCTGGGCGTCACACGCCGCCCAGCACACGCGGCGCATTTTCCGCCACTTGGGGGTATCGAGGAAATGACAGCCCCGAAATCGCGTTCCGAGGCCCGCACGTACCCAGAGAATCGAGCCAGGCACCCGCGTCGTGGACACCTGAAGCGGTTGCTGATCGTGGCTGCCCTCAGCATCGCGGTCGTTGCAGTCGGTGATGACCAGCCCGCGGAAGATAGCCCGCTGGTGATCACTGGGTACCGTTACCGGAGCGGACGGTGGGGGCTCTATACCCTCGGGGAGAGCCAAGACGAACTGAAGGAACTCGTGCCGGGTGGCATACATGCGCGATACTCTCCTGACCGGCGTTACCTCGCATTCGTCCGCGGGGGCATGGTGTGGCTGCGCGATATGCGCACGGGAGCGAACAAGGCCGGCCCGACGTCCGGGCAGTTGTGCCGTCGGTCCGATGATCTGGCCTGGAACAGCGACTCGAGTGCGCTCTGCTTCCCATGGACCTATGTCAGGATGGCGCAGCCGATTCTGTCCAGGCCACTCCTGGTCAAGCGCGAGGGTTTCGGCTCGTACAAGCCACTGGCCGAGTATGGCCGCGATATCCTGCCGCAGCCCGAGCGCGAGGCCGACTATGGCTCGCCGGCGTTCTCACCGGAGGGGCGTCTGGCGCTATGCGAGTTCACAGCCCTCGACGGCGTGGGCACGCTAACCTCTCACATCGTCCTGCAGTCACTCAAAGCACCTCGGCGATTTCACCGCATCACGGATTGGCCGGACACCGATCTCGAGCTGGCACCCCGCTGGTCACCTGACGGCGAGAAGATTGCCTTCACCTCCGTGAGCGTCACTGACAAGCGCTGGCGCGTCCACGTGTACGATGTCCAGTCCGGTGAACTGTCAGCGGTCGACGCGCCCGAGGCGCCGGAATACGCGCCTCCCGGTCCTCGACACCTGTGGCTGTTCGGGTGGGATCCCATCGGCAACACGCTCCTGGTTGGCGTCGGGGAATCTGCCTGGGGCGTCACTCGCCCGAAGTGGCTGTTCGGGCTCGGGGGCAGCAACACCCTCGACGTGCAGCCTCATAACGGCTGGTACGTCTGGGCGGCGTCCTGGTCGGCGGACGGCAAGCGGGTCGCTTACATCCTCACCCAATCCTGTGTGGGGCCAGGGGAAAGCACTCCCGAGGTGACCGCAGTCTTCGTCTGGCATCGTGATACGGACACTACCGAGGTGGTGTACGCGTTCGAGACCCCGTCATCCCGGTGAGCGTTGAGTGGTAGCCGCAGACCTCGGCTCCGATCGGCACAGGCTTGGCGCGCTGCACACCACGCGACGCAGCAGCAACAACATAAGGGGGACGATTGACGATGAGAATTGCATCGCTGGTTGCTGCCGTCAGTCTGTGCATCTGCAGTTTCGCTGCGGAGATGGATTTCGAGCCGTATCGGGAGGGCGTGCAGGTTCTTCTCGCCGATGAGGCAACGCCTGATGTCACGCTGCCCGATAGACTGAGGGAACGTGGCCTCCGCAAGGATCCCGCGTGGCCCGGCATTACCGGCTTCGGCTTCACAGCCCCGATCACAAACAGGATCGGCTATGGCGTCATCGATCCGGCGACGGAAACCATCGTCGGCTTCACGGCCGCCATGCCCGAGCCGCCGGTCACCGCGAGGACAGCGCGATTGGCGTGGATGCAGCCTGGCGTCCAATGAGGG
>JALGSS010000927.1 GCA_029821745.1 Candidatus Zipacnadia bacterium | reverse complement strand
TCAGACGCCACGTGAAAGCCGACACTGTCGCGGCGAGAAATGTTCCGCAGGACAGCCACGCAGACGCCACGACCACGACCCGGTTGCCACGTCTATCGCTGGCCCGGCCGAACACCACGGCCCCCACCATCTCACTGACGAGTTGGACCGTGAGGAAGGTTGCCGCCCACTGCTCCGGCAGGCCAAGTTCCTTGCAGGCGAAGGCGATGAAGAACGCCGGCACAGCGCTGGTCAGCCCCGCGACGATCTTCCACCGCAGAAGCCGCCGGTAGGTGGCATCCCGCCGGTAGATGCGCACGCCCCTCACCAGATGCTGGGAGACCGTTAGCCGGTGTCTCGCGGCGTGAGCGGGAGGCTCCTTCACGCAGGAGAACGCCGCCCACGCAATCCCGGACAACACCGTGCACGCGAGGAAGAGCATGCCGTAGTTCGCCGGGAACTCGAAGGGCGAACGGGGTCCGAGCATGTACTTGACCAGCAGCATGTACTTGACCAGCGGCGCCGAGATGATCAGGGACAATGCCAGGCCGATGATCCGGCGGTATGTCATCAGGCTGCCGCGCTTAGTGCTCGGGACGGACCGCGCGTTGATGTCGCTCCAGGCGAGTCCCGCGACGCCTCCGGCGACCATCAGCGCGAACAGGCCGGCCAGCAGAATTACCAGGACAATCTTGGGATTGCGGCCTACGCCAGTCAGCAAAACGCCGGAGGCCGCGCACAGCGCCACAACCCGCACGACCGAGCCCCAGACATAGGCGGGGCGCTTGTGGGGCAGGGCGTCGAGGGTCCGGGAGGCGAACAACTGGGTGCCGACGCGGGCCGCCTGCTGAACCGCCGCGGCCAGCCCGACCGCCCATTCGGCCCCGAGTAGCCTGAGCACGAGCAGGGGAATCACAGTCGCCGGGTCCGCCGCGCGGTTCCCGGCCGTGACGAACGCCCCGTTCAGGACGCTCAAAATGAAATTTCGCCGTACCAGAGGCACGGCGATATCGGTTCGGTCTTTCTCAGCCATATGGACGGCCGGCAACCCAAGCCTTGCCCTTCTTCTCCGAGTAGTCTTAGGGTACCACACTTCTGGTGATACGTGGAGAGGGCACGGCAAACGGCCGGCCGGGCATTTCAGTGCCCGGCGCCGTGCCCAGCGGCGCCCCTCTTCAGCACAGCCGGCATCAACCCCCAACAGCGGCGACACTGGTCGCCCGCGTGCGTTCTACCGCCTCTCGGCACCCACAATCGTGGCCTCCGCGACCCCGTGGTCGACGAAGCTGCGCTCCGCCAGATACACGGTGCCGTATGAGGACCCAATCACCACGTCCTCGTCGCCGTCTCCGTTGGCATCGGACACGGACGGCTGCGGGTACGGAATCCACGCGAGAGGTATCGGCTTCCCCGGGAAGGTCCAGGTCGGCCGGCCGCCCACGCGCTGAGTCTCCACCAGCAGCAACTGATTCCCCGCACCCGCGCCGACTTGCGACACCACCAGGTCCGGCACCGCGTCGCCGTTCAGGTCTGTGGTTGCGACATGAATCCTCCCGCTCAGGCGGGCAAGCTCGCGTCCCGGGGCGAAGCGCGGCTCAGCGTTCGTCCCCGAGTTCTCGAAGTAAGTCAAGCCACCGGTCGCGTCACCGATCACCAGGTCACGGTTCCCGTCGCCGCTGAAATCGGCGCAGGCGGGCACGGCGCGGTTCCCCTGCAGCACGGTGAAGTCGGTCACCGGCGCGTCGGGGTCCGTGCCTGCATACAGGGGCTTGCCGCTCTCGAGAAGCAGTTGCACACCCTCGGCATAGGACGGCTCGGTGAGGGTGCCGATGTTCGCGTAGTACCACACATAACCCGCGACATCCCCCACAGGGATACGGGCGCGTGTGCAACAGCGACGGCAGCAGCCCGCGCTCCTGGAACAAGGCATCGCCGTCACCGATCCACCCCCGGGGCGGCGTGCCCGGTGCTTGCCCCTCGGGAACCGTGCCGAAATAAATGCCATACTGCGAGGGTTGATCGCCGACCTGCCGGTGCAGCCACGTGATACGCCCTTGCTGCCCGTCCCCGAGAAGGCTGTACAACCACCAGTGGGGGCGCGGGTCCACCTGATCGAAGCGGAAGGGAACATCGTTGGGCGTCCTGCCGAAGGCGAAGGACGCGCTCGGTACGGCCTCCCCCGTTGCGGGATCGTGGCGGATCACTTGGATACTCCCGGGGTCAGCCAACCCCGATGCGCCAAGCTGCTTCAGCGTCTCCCCGAAGTCCACCGTCATGCTCGCGGGGCGATCATCGAAGGCTCTCTCACCAATGCGATGCGCCGGTACCAAGACGAGGATGCGGAACTGGCCCTCGCCTGCCCATTCTACGGGAGGCGCCGCGTTGGCGCTGAGAACGCAGCCTGCGATGAGGAGCACAAGCGCGCAGGCGAACCGACTGGTGGCAACGGATGGAGCGCGAGCCATGGGAGTGCCTCCAGGGAGGTCCGTATGGCGTTGTAGGCGCTGATGGCGCCGCGCGAGGGGTGTTCGCGTTTCTCGTGGCCGTCGTAGCCGCGGGTCTTCAGCCCTCTGCATTATCTTGACGTCTCCGGATCGCCTGGAGCAGCCCCCGGCATGTCACGGGTGCGCTGTGCCCAGGGATGCAGATGAGGCCCGTGGATGTGCCCTTGAGGCCCGCAAGGGGCCGCAGCCCGTTGTCCGCGGGTCGGGCCCGTTGTCCGCGGGTCGGAAGCCGCTCTCAGCCCCCGAACGGGGGCGGCACATACATAGCCACGGGTGCAAGAGCCCGTCGTTTACCCGTGGTCTGCCTTGTACCGCGCCGGCTGTTCGGTCGTTTGCCGAGATCGACCGCAGGCGGGGGATGAACCCTCGCCCTACACAGCGCCGGTCGTTTTGTCGTCTGTAGGGCGCGGGCTCGTACCGCGCCGGGATCAACCGCCGGCGGGGGATGAACCCCCGCCCTACACAGCGCCGGCCGTTTTGTCGTCTGTAGGGCGCGGGCTCGTACCGCGCCGGCCGTTCGGTCGTTTGCCGAGATCGACGGCAGGCGGGGGATGAACCCCCGCCCCACAGAGGGCTGAAGACCTGCGGCCACGACGACACACCCGAACCACGCGCCGTTCTCCCCTTCCTCGCAGGAAGGGGCCGGGGGTAGGT
>JALGSS010000926.1 GCA_029821745.1 Candidatus Zipacnadia bacterium | reverse complement strand
TCGCTGGGACGGCAAGATGACCCGAACCATCAAGTGAGGGATATCTGGATGGCACCGATGACGAGCCACGAACGTATGACGAATACACTTGACCTCAAGCCGGTCGATCAGACCGCTATCGCCGTGAGTCCGTGGGGCGCAACCGTCGAGCGCTGGCGGAAGGAAGGGCACATCGGGCCGGACGAGGACGTCATGGAGCACTTCGGCCAGGACCTGCGCACAGGTGGCTGGCTCAATGGTGTGGCTAATCTCGACTTTGAGGGCCAGGTCCTCGAGGAGACGGAGGAGACGATCCTCTCCCTGGATGGCAATGGCGCGACGTTGCGCCGGCACAAGCTCCATGACAGCACCCCGGAGCACGTGGACTTCATGGTGAAGGACAAGGCCACGTGGGACGAGCACGCGCGGCCCTTCCTGACTCAGTTCGACCGGCGACGCATTCCTTTCGAGGGATACCGCGGCGCCAAGAAGTTCGCCGCCGACAAGGAGCGCTTCTTCTGCTGGGCAGGCGTCGCACCCTTCGAGCAGATGCACCCGATCTGCGGCCATGAGTACATGCTCATCGGCATGGCCCTCGAGCCCGACTGGGTCAAGGACATGGTGCAGGTGTACGCTGACCAAACCATCAACCACCTCGAAGTCCTCTTCGCCGAGGAGGGCAAGCCCGACGGCATGTTCTTCTACGAGGACATGGGGTTCAAGAACCGTCCCTTCATGTCCCCGGCGATGTATGAAGAGATTGTCATGCCGGGGCACAAGAGGCTGTTCGATTTCTCACACGGTCTCGGCTGCAAGGTCATCGTGCACTCGTGTGGATACGTGGAGACGCTGGTTCCGGGCCTGATCGAGGCGGGCATGGACTGCCTCCAGGCAATGGAGGTCAAGGCGGGCATGGACCTGCCCACCCTCTACCGGCAATTCGGCGACAAGATCGCCTTTTTCGGAGGCATTGATGTCCGGGCGCTGATCAGCAATGACCGCGCAATCATCGACGAGGAGATGGACAGGAAGATTCTGCCGGTCGTGACCAACGGCGGGGGGTACATTCTCCACTCCGACCATTCCGAGCCGCCGGAGATCGACTACGAGACGATGATGTACTTCGTGGAGAGGGGACGGACGTTGGGCCGGTAGGCCCGAACTTAAACGCGCACACACACCGAGGCCCCGGCGGGCATCGAAGCAGCCTGCCGGGGCCTTCTCGTTGGTGGCTGTTTGGCAGCGGAGACCCGCTGCCCGGTGCGTGCTCGAGAACCACCTCGGGTAGCTGCGGGGTGGCGAGACCCGTACCCGGTCTCTATGACCGGGGCCCCGCAGGGCCGCGTAAGTATCTTGAGGGCGTCCGCGGGGCCCCGCCGATTGTGCGACATCGGCACCCCGCGGCTATCATGCTTTCCCCTGCACACCCCTGTCGTCCGGGACGCTGCGGCCGGTGTCTTGGTAGCCCTCAAGAACAGCCGTCAGCCTCTCAACGACCTCCGGGTTCTCCGCCCACACGTTCGTCGTCTCCGCGGGGTCGTCGGCCAGATTGTAGAGCTGCCCCTCTGGGCCTCCCGCCTCGGGCTCAAGGCGGCGCGGGTCGCTGAAGCCACCGGAGCCCAGGCCCAGGATCAGCTTCCAGTCGCCCTCGCGGATCGAGAACATACCGTCCAGGGAGTGGTGGACGATCGCCTCGCGAATCGGGCGGTCCAGGGCCTCGCCCAGCAAAGCCGGGAGGATACTGTAGCTGTCCGGGCCGGCCTCCCCAGGCAGATCGGCCCCGACGATCGCCGCGCAGGTGGCCATGAGGTCCGTGAGGCAGATTGTCTCTTCGCTCGTCTGCCCGGGGTCGATGGCAGCGGGCCAGCGCTCGCCGTCCACGTCGCAGGGCCGGGCACCATTGTCGCTCGTGAGGATCAGCAGCGTGTTGTCGGCGATCCCCAGGCGATCCAGGGCGTCCATCACCTCGCCCGCGACGAAGTCGACCACCGTTACCATGTCGCCCCGGGGGCCTGCCTGACTGCGGCCTCGGAACTGCTCGGGCGGCAGACAGGGCCGGTGCGGAGCCGACGGGGTCAGGTACAGGAAGAAGGGCTGGTCCGGAGTCGCCGCGTGGTGGTTCTCATGTACTCCACGGCCTTGGCGGCGAAGGTCGTGTCGACCTCGTAGTCGTCGAAGTCCGGAGTCGTCTTCCCTGCCCGCTGCTGCGGGTAGTAGGTCTCCTTCTCCGCTGTCGGCACGCCCACGGTATGGTCGTTCTCGATGAAGCAGTAGGGCGGCATATCCAGCGAGCCGGCGATGCCGAAGAAGTAGTCGAACCCGCGCGTGGTTGGGTCATCGCCGAGCGGCTGGGTGTAGTCGATGTTCGAGCCGTCCTCTTTCCAGTCGTCCCGCTCTTCGCTTGTCCACGCCCAGCCCAGGCCCAGGTGCCACTTGCCCACAGCCGCCGTCCCGTATCCATTCTGTTTGAGCAAGCCCGCGACGGTGAGGCGGTCCTCCTCGATCAGCGGACCCGCGTGGCCTCCGAACACTCCCGACTTCAGCCGGCTACGCCAGCAGTAACGACCGGTCAGCACGCCGTACCGGCTGGGCGTGCAGACCGCCGAGGCCGAGTGCGCGTCGGTGAAACGGATGCCCTCGCGGGCGATTCGGTCCATGTTCGGCGTCGGGATCTTCGTCGCGCCGTAGCACGCCAGGTCACCGTAGCCCATATCGTCGGCCATGATGAAGATGATGTTCGGACGGCTGGGAAGGGGCTTCGCTGCATTCTCTGCGGGGGTCATGTGTTCTCTCCTGTATCGCGGGCCTCGCGCGTCTGCCTCGTTTACGGCGCGGCCGGTTGCCGCTACCATATGGCCGTTCGCTGCAGATACGCGAATCCCTTTGCGCGTTGCGGTGCGGCGTGAAGCGCCGACGCGCCCTCCGGAGGTTGTGGCATGGAGCGACTGACCGAAGCCGTGGGTGGTGTCGCTCTTGGGGCCGGTGCCGATCTGGTGGGTTTCGCGCCGATCTCACGCTTCGACAATGCGCCGCCCCGGCTTCATCCCCGCACGATCTTCCCTTCGGTTCGGACTGTGGTCGCCATCGCCGTTCGCCAGCCACGCGGAGCCCTGAAAGCGGTCGAGGAGGGAACCTACCGGCAGGCGTACGACCGTGGGCCAGGCGTCATCAGCGGGACCTACCAGGCCTTGCGCGAGGGCGGGCTTAAGTAGATTCGCGGCTCCATTGAGAGCGTCAACGGCCCTGCAGTGGGCGGTACGCAGATTTTCGTTGACTCTTGCTGTCTTCTGTGATAGAGTAATTGAGCTTTGATCAGCGATAGCGGGTCAAAGAGGCTAAAACAGGGCTAGGATGGCTGTTGACCTGCTGGATAGGCGCACTTCCTCCAGTATTGGCACAGGCACGTTACTAGTCAAAACTGGTTCGGAGGTGTGTTTGTACATGGCTACAGGCACCGTCAAGTGGTTCAATGATGACAAGGGCTTTGGTTTCATCGAGACCGAGGGCAGCGAGGATGTATTCGTGCATTTCTCCGCTATCACCGGCGAGGGCTACCGCAGCCTCAACGAGGGCGCGAAGGTTGAGTTCGACATCGTGTCGGACACCAAGGGTCCCCGTGCTGAGAACGTCACCATCATTGGCTAATTGACGTCTCACTGAGTACTTGGCATCCCCATCGCATCACGCGATGGGGATGCTTTGTAGGTTCTACTAGTAGTCGCTTCTCCTCAGTCGACCTCCGTGGGCGCGACGGCCTCTCGCATCCAGCGCACATCCTCCCGCAGTACGTTTCGCGTCGGCCCGAGTGCATTCGGGAACAGGCGGTCCATGCGCTTTGACAGCCCCTCCATCCGGTCCACATAACGCAGCCGCTCCGAACGGTCGAGCATGCGCTGCAGCCGCGTGCGGACCGGATTCACGCCCGTGCCGCCCCCGTAGATGAGCATTCCGGGATAGGCCTCGACGAGTTCAGCCAGGGCTTGCCTCTGTGCCCTCCGGTCGGAGAAGTGAGCGATCGCCTGCCCGATTGACTCCCGTGGGTCGTAGTCCCACGGGTTGTACGCGTAGTCGGCACAGGTCATGAGCGGGATCCGGTTCACCTGGTTCTGCTTGTGATGCGGGTTGCTCATGTACCCGTCGACGACCTCGCACAGGTCCGGATCGCGTCCCGTGACCGGCCCCAGGTGGACCGTGTGATTCCCATCGTTCACGGGGTAGTTGTCCCAGAGAATCAGCCGGTGTCCGACGATGCTCTTGTAGCTCTCCGCGGCCTTGCGGGTGATCCTCGGCGTGACGACGCCGTCACCGGTCCAGAACACATACACGTCCGGGTGCATCTCCCTCGCCAGCGCGTCCAGGTAAGCCCGGTGGTCCGGCCGCGTGCCGTCTCCCCAGTATGGCACGGGCACGAAGCTAAGCTGGGCCTCGGG
>JALGSS010000925.1 GCA_029821745.1 Candidatus Zipacnadia bacterium | reverse complement strand
TGCAGGTCGTCGAGGACCTCCACTGCGAGGTAGAGGTTCTTTGTGTCCCAGGCCAGGTAGGCCACGCCGTTGAGGTTCTGAGGGGTCCACTGGTAGTTTGGGTCGAACATCTGCAACTGGTTGCGTCCAATGAGTGGGATCGGACACCGCGCCTCCCAGTCATCCAGCTTGCCGTCGATGGTCGGCGGGTGCGCCGTGCGCAATGCTTCCGCAGCGAAGTCGGTGCCCTCAAAGACGGTGACCCGGACATTGTCGTAGGCCGTCCAGCCCGTTCCTTGGGCCACCGGCACGAAGCTGGCGCTTGTGAGGTTGGCGGGGGCCTTGTAGCGACAGGTGAAGACCTGCCAGCCGGGGGTGCTTTCGCCGATGTCCATGACCTGCTTGTTGTACAGGTCCCGGCGCGAGCCGTCCTGCATCGTCTGTCCGATGTTGGAGCCGCCCTGCATGCCGTGGTTCCAGATCCAGGCGGTGTACAGGTAGGTGAGTCCGCCCTGGAGCTTGAGCTCTTGAGCCTGGTGCGCCCAGGTCTCCGCGTTCTCGAAGCGCAGTACATTGCGTCCCAGGCCAAGGCCAAGGCCCTCGGATGGGAAGAGCTTTGCGTTGTTGCCGCGCCAGGCCTCGGGCGTTACCCCGTCGGCTCCGGCGGCCTCGAAATCACCGTTTTCCAGCAGGTTCCCGACGCTTTCCCGCGAGAAAACCGACAACACCAGTGGCTTCTCCACCACAGGCAGCTTGCTCTCGGCATAGCGCACAGTGAGGGTCTGCCTGAAGGCCCCGGGCTGGACGCCGGGAGGCACAGTAAGGGGCATGTTGATGATCTCGGTCTGTCCGGCCGGTACGGCGAACGGGATTTCTCCCTGGCCTCCCCACGCAGCAGGCAGGTCAAGGCTGAGAGTGCCCTCCAATTGCTCCGGGTAGGGGTTCCACAGGCGAATCGGGACGCTGGCGGGTTGACCGCCCAGCAGGCTGACGGTGGGCCGGGAGCCGATGAGCTCCCGCTTGCCGCCCGCATTGGGAACCTGCACCGCAGGCGCAAGGTAGGCTCTGATCACATCGAGGTCGGCGCCCTCGATGAAACACCGCAGGGGCTTGAGGGGCAGCGTAGCGACGCCCTCGCGGGTGACGATTCGTGTCTCATTGCCCTGGTAGTCGGTGAGCGCCACCGCCGGAGCTCCCACTGCCAGCGTCACGTCCTCGCCTCCGGGCTCGTTGGTGGACGCCACCATCACCGGTTTGCCGTTGCGCTCGAATACGTGGAACACGCCGGCCTTGCCCTGGGAGGTGAACAGGCCCAGGGGTCTGGCGTCCCAGAGCTTCGAGCTGAAGACGGCGAGAGTCGCGGCGACCGGCAAAGGAGAATGATCGGCGAGCAGGTAGTCGAAGTCACCGATCGCACTGCCTTCGCCACCGAAGTAGATGAGCTTCCGTGCACCCGCGCAGAGCTCGTCGGTCCACTGATTGAGCACCCAGTTGGACTTCGTGGTCTCCGACACAACGTCCAGGCCGGGCCAGTCCCACATGATCATCTCGCCGGCGGATTCATTGTCCCAGACAGCCACGCGTTCCAGGCCGAAGGCTTCCAGGTCCGCAGTGGCCTCCTGGATCCCGCTGCCGTTACCGTAGTGAATGGGCAGCGCGTCGATGTGCTTGCCGACCCCCGCATTGAGGACGTCGAGGCGGAAGTTGCGCGGCCACAGGCCACCGGCCAGAACCGAGCGTAGCTTCGGGTCGACCCCGCGAGCGGACTCGACGCCGGCGGCACACAGCTTCACATAGTCTCCGACGCAGTCCGCCGTGCCGCCCGGGCTGATCTCGTTGAGCCACTCCCAACCCCCGAACTGCCCCTTGTAACGCTCACTGACCGTCTTGACCATCGCCCGGAAGGCGGGCAGGTCGCAGTCGAACATGCGGTAGCTGACCATCCCGCCCCGGGGCATGACCCAGGCCGGCGGCGCGTAGATGCACAGCGTCGTGTCAATGCCGGATTCCTGAACCGCGGCGAAGAACGGATCCCACGCCTCGAAGGCATAGAAATCGGGCCCTGGCTGGAGGGTGTTCCACTCCGTGAAGGAGCGGCAACTGGTCAGCCCCAGACGACGGGCAGCCTGGAACACCTCGCGGGTACGCGGCTCCATGGCGGGAGCTCGGTGGACGGTCATGCCGAAGGGCGTGGGCGCCCCACGTGTCAGTCGCATCAGATCAGGGATGCGGCAGAAGGTCGTTTCCCGCGTCTCCCAGCCCTCCACCTCGGCGCGGAACAGGAAGATGCCCCGGCGGGTGAGCCGCAGGTCCACGGGAACGACCTGCC
>JALGSS010000924.1 GCA_029821745.1 Candidatus Zipacnadia bacterium | reverse complement strand
CGTGGTCGGCCCTGATGGCGGCCCTCTCGGCTGGTGGGAGGAGTCCGTCCGCTCCTTCCTGCTGGGAGTTGCACGGGGCGAGCTGCCGGGCCCAAGCGCCATCGACGGCCGCGAAGTCACCCGCACGCTCCTCGCCCTCGATCGCTCAATCGCCGACGGACGCAGTGTTGCCGTCGACGAGATACGCGACGACTGACGCCACCCCTCGCCCGCGTCCTGAAGGAGAACCCACCTCTCGCGTCCAAATGCGTAGGGAAATGGTATTGCGCCTCCCCTGCCCGGGAGGACCTGCCGGATAACACGGAGGTCCCTCATGAGAAGCCTGGCGCTGGTTACGAGCGTATTGACTGCGTGCGTCGCCCTGGCCGCCGAGCCCTGCGTCGTTGGCGTGTTCGATGTCGGCCTGACGGGCGGCGATGGCGCATCATCGGCCGGCTTCCTGAAGGCCTTCGACGATCTCGACGAGTATGAAGGGCGCGCCCTGGACAGCCTGGACATGGGGACATTGCTCCAGTGTGACATCGTCATCATGTACGACGTGCATCAGCCCGGGATAGTCACCGACAAGTGGCGTGAGAACCTGGTGGCCTTCGCGAACCTCGGCGGGTCGGTGCTGAATGTCTACCACCAGCACAACTTCACGAGCATCGGGCCCGGCGTGCTCAAGGTCCCCGAGCGACAGGTGCGCCCCGTCGGCGATACGCCCCTCGTCGCGGGCATCGAGGCATTCACGGTCGACTGGAAGGACCATATCATCCTCGCACCAGGGCCCGACGCGACGGTGTTCCTGGAGAACGCCAAGGGCCGGCCTGTGGCTGCTTTCGGGCCCTTCGGGAAGGGCAAGGTGATCTCGTGCGGCCTGGGCCTGGGCATCAGGAGCGACTGGCGCGGCAGTAAGCCGCCCCCGGGCCCCGAGGCAACGCTGCTGCAAAACATGCTCGACTGGCTCCGCCCCGAGGAGCGCTGGCCCGTGCGCCTCGCGGCCCATGCGGTAGAATCGGAGCTCTCGGTGATCTCGACCGCTAAGTTCGCCCGTCAGCCACAGCCGATCGTCCTGACGGTCCGCGGGATCTTGCAGGACGCGGAGACCAAGGGGACGATGGTGGTCGCCATCACCGATGCAGCGGGAAAGGTAGTCACGGCCCGCGTGGACCTCGCGGCACAGCCGGTGCCGGGGGCTCAGTGCGGGAAGGTGAGGGCGACCTGCGCCGTATCGACCGAAGGCCTGGCGTCCGGCCCGGCGACGGTGCGATACGTGCTCGACTTCGCCGGAGCGGAGACGAAGGACGAGTTCCCGGTCCAGCTAGTGCGCGCGGAGCCGCCGGCCGAGGAGTTCCGCGCCTTCTGGAGCCACGCCTTCGAGGACCGGCTGCCCGAGGACGTCATGCCACGCATCAAGGCCTGCGGCTTCAATGCGGTGATCCCCCGCATATCAGGCGGCACCGGCGCGTTCTATCTCTCGAAGGTCCTGCCGGATGTGCAGAACATCCTGGGGGAAGAGGACTGGCTCGCGAACTGCATCAAGCACGCGAAGGCCAATGGTCTGCAGGTGCATCCGTACCGCAACTGCTTCATCATGGAGGGCCGGGCGAGTAAGGAGACCATCGCCGAGTTCCGCGCGGCCAGTCGCCTGCAGGAAGCCCCCGACGGTGCACCCCTGGACTGGATGTGCCCCAGCCAGGACATCAACCGCCAAGTCGAGGTCGCAGCCGCCGGCGAACTGGTCCGCGACTATGACATCGACGGCTTCCAGTTCGACTTCATCCGGTACCCCAATGACAAGGGCTGCTATTGCCCGCGCTGCCGGGCGAAGTTCGAGAAGCTCCGTGGCGAAGCCGTCGCGAACTGGCCCGCTGACGTCGTCCGTGACGGAGCACTCTTCGACGAGTACACGGCCTTCCGCCAGCAGCAGATCACGGACACGGTGAAGCTTGTCTCCGAGGCAATCCGCAAGATCAAGCCGGAGATCAGAATCTCGGCGGCGGTGTTCCGTGACTACGCGCGCGACTCAGTGACCGTGGGCCAGGACTGGGCGACGTGGGCCAAGGAGGGCTACGTGGACTTCCTCTGCCCGATGGACTACACGGAAGACGTGGGGGCCCTCGATGGCTGGGTGCGAGACCAGATGGACCGCGTGGGTGAGTACGTGCCCATCTGCGCGGGCCTCGGACTCGCCGCCAGCCGCGCGCGGATGAAGACGCCCGAGGACATGGCCCTGCAGATCGACATCGCGCGACAAGCCGGCGCGAAGGGTTTCGTGCTGTTCGCCTGGTCCCCGGGCTGCGACGAGAAGATCGTCCTGCCCCAACGA
>JALGSS010000923.1 GCA_029821745.1 Candidatus Zipacnadia bacterium | reverse complement strand
CGCGCCATGATCGCGGCCGTGATCGAGCGCTTCGGGAAGGTCGATATACTCGTCAACAACGCCGGTGGCGGCGCGGCGCTGCTGCGCAAGACTTCCCCCTTCAAGGATGCCGCCGAGGAGACCTGGAAGTGGGTCATCGACCTGAACCTGCACGGCACGATGATCTGCACCCAGGCCGTGTTGGACCACATGGCCGAGCGGCGCTACGGCAAGATCATCAACTTCGGGTCGATTGCCGGTGTGTCGGGCCTGCCCAACTGGACCGCCTACTCCGCCGCGAAGGGCGCGATCATCTCCTTCACGAAGGCCCTGGCGACAGAGGTCGGCGAGTACGGGGTCAACGTGAACTGCATCTCGCCAGGAGCGATCTACGCCGAGTCTAGGCCCGATTGGAGCCGGGGAACGTGGCTGCGGCGCGGTGGCGAGCCGACGGAGGTCGCCGCGCTGGTCGCTTTCCTGGCCTCCGACGAAGCCGCGTACATCACAGGCGCAAACTATATGATCGACGGGGGCCGAACCCTCGGCCCGCTCAGGTAAGGAGCTCAGCATGAAGTTCGAGAACCGAGTGGCGATCGTGTCGGGAGCAGCATCCGGCATGGGCCTGCTCTCTTCGCAGCAATTCGCCGAGAACGGCGCCGGCGTTGTGCTCACGGACGTCAATGAGGAGGCCGTCACCGAGGCCGCCGCGAGGATCTGCGACGCCGGAGGAGAGGCCGTCGGCGTGAAGGTGGACGTGCGCTGCTACGAAGAGATCGAGGCCGCGGTCGAGCTTGCCGTGGAGCGCTACGGGAGCGTCGATATCCTCCTGAACTGCGCCGGCGGGGCGTCGTCCCGGGTGTGCGGCCACTCCGAGCCGTTCCACGAAATCCCCATCGAGGTCATCGACTGGGGCCTGGATGTCAACCTGAAGGGAGCGGTCTACTTCTGCCGCGCGGTCCTTGGGCACATGATCCGACAGGAGCGGGGCGTGGTCATCAACATGGGCTCCGTCGAGGGCATCACCGGGTCCCGTTGTCTGGACTACGGCGCTGCGAAGAGCGCGATGATCGGGCTCACCAAGTCCGTGGCCCTGTACGGCGCACCTCACGGAATCAGGTCCTGCTGCGTCTCTCCCGGCCCCGTGCTGACGCGCCCGGAGATGGCGAACATGAAGACCCGTCTGGGCAGGGCCGCCGAGCCCGAGGAGGTCACCAACCTGATCCTATACCTGTGCTCCGACGAGGCCGCATTCATCACTGGCGCCAACTACATGATCGACGGCGGACGCAGCATCGGAGGGCCCGAATGATGGCGAAGACATGGAGAGTCGGGATCGTCAAGGACACCTCGAAGCCCTCACTCGGGGGCCACGCTCTTCGCACGGCCTTCCGTGGGCTGCCGGACGTGGATGTCGTCGGGCACGTCGACTCCAATACGGAAGACCTCGAGCAGAAGATGAGCTACACGCGTGCCAGGAACCACTACTTGACGCTGGCCGACATGCTCGAGCACGAGCCCCTCGACATCGTGGTCCTGACCTCCAGGCATCCCTACGACCACCTGGAGCAGATCCGCATCGCCGCCGAGGCGGGCTGCCACATCTACTGCGAGAAGCCGCTCAGCGTCACCTTGCGCGAGGCCGACGAGATCGTCGAGATCGCGGAGCGCAAGCAAATCCGCATCTGCGCCGCCCATCCCTCCAGGTACAATCTGCCCTTCCTCACAATGAAGAGGATGGTGGAAGCCGGGGAGATCGGGCAGCCCGTGACGATCCATGGCAGGGGGAAGAATGACCACCGGGGCGGCGGCGAGGACCTGATCGTCCTTGGGACGCACATCCTCGACCTTCAGACCTTCTTCTTCGGGGCGCCCGAGTACGTCTACGCGGATGTCACCGCCGACGGCCGCCCCATCGCCAGGACAGATCGTGCGGAGACCGTGGAGCCCATCGGACCGGCGGCGGGCGACTCCGTCTTCGCGCTGTTCCGCTTCCCCGGCGACGTGCGCGGGGTCTTCGAGAGCAAGCGCGGCCTCGCGAAGCAAGGCTCCGGTGTCGTCCATATGGGGATCACGGTGATCGGCACCGAGGGAGCCCTCTCAATGCGCTTCAATGACATCGGCGCGCCGGAATCCCCGCTCCGCATCAGCCGGCGTCCCGGCCCGCCCGAGGACGAGACCTGCTACGAAGAAGTGCCCCTCACCGAGGATCGCGTCATCCCCGACGCCGCGCCCCTGGACTACTCCCTGTACAACCCGAAAGTGACGTTCTTCATGGAGACTACCCGCTTCGCCGTCTGGGACCTGATGCGCGCCATCGAGGAGGATCGGCAGCC
>JALGSS010000922.1 GCA_029821745.1 Candidatus Zipacnadia bacterium | reverse complement strand
CTGAAGACGGCCTGCACGGTGGTGCCCAATGCTACGCTCAATCCTGTGATGGACATCTGGGTGCCTCTCACTCCGCATCTGGAGAACCGCAAGATCTGGCAGAATGTCGACGACACCGATGAGATGTGGTGGTACGTGTGCTGCGGGCCACTGCATCCGCATGCGAACTGGTTCATCGACTACTCGGCCCTTGAGCACAGGCTGCTGTTCTGGCAGACGTACAAGTACAAGGTCGAAGGGTTCCTGTACTACTCGATGCATATGTGGCGCAGCAACCAGGTCACGAAGACGGGTCCGAGTTACATCGTCCCCCACGACGATCCGGAGGTTCTGGCACAGATCGATGCGGCGCTGGCCCGAAGTGCCCTGGAACACCTTCACCTATGACCACACGAACGGCGATGGGCACTTGTTCTATCCCGGGCCGAACCGGACCTTGATCTCGTGTCAGCGCCTGGAGAACATCCGCGATGGCATCGAAGACTACGAGCTGCTGCATGAGCTTGAGAGCGCGGTCGAGAATCTGCAACGGATTCCGGGGACGCAATACCTTGAGTTGATCGGCGAGTGCCGGTCGCTGCTTGGGTGGCGCCCGAAGCTGTACCGCGACCTGACCCACTATACCGATGACCCCGCAGTGTTGGAGGCCGAACGCGAGAAGGTGGCCCGACAACTCATCCGCGTGAACCGCGTGCTGGCGCGAGAGGGGCAATGAGAGCCCAGCAGCAGGCCTGAATGTCAGTGGGAAACATTGGCGCCCATCCTCGGTCGAGGATGGGCGCATTGGTGAGCGTCGAGTCCCGGGGAGTGATGACCGGCCCGCAGATGTCTTCGCGCCCGGAGGCCCACATGGCCGCGCCGACGATACCCGCGTCATTCAGAAGCTGAGCGGGCACGACCGGCGTCCGCGTGTCCAGGTGGTCGGCGAACTTCAAAGTCTTCTTGCTGACCCCGCCGCCGATGATGAACAGGTCGGGCCAGTAGAGGGCTTCGAGGATATTGAGGTACTCACTGACGCGCTTGGCCCACTTGGGCCACTTGATGCCGTCTTCCTTCCGGGCGCGGTCGGACGCGCGGTGCTCGGCCTCTTTCCCTCTGATGTCCATGTGGCCCAGCTCGGTGTTGGGGACGAGGATGCCGTTGGTGAAGATAGCGCTGCCGATCCCGGTCCCGAAGGTCAGCATGAAGACGGTGCCACGCACGCCCCGCCCGGCCCCAAACTGCACCTCGGCGACGCCCGCGGCATCGGCATCATTGACCACGCGCGCGAGACAGCCGGTGCGCTCCGCCAGCAACTCCTCCGCATTCGTCCCGATCCAAGCCTGGTCCACATTGGCGGCCGTATGGGCGACGCCCTGCTTGATGACGGCGGGGAAGGTGCACCCGATGGAGCCCTTCCAGTCGAAATGGGCGGCGATCTGAGCCACGACGTCGGCCACTGCGTCGGGCGTCGCAGGCTCCGGCGTCTTGATACGGTGACGCTCGCCTGACAAAACGCCTTCGTCGATGTTGACGGGGGCTCCCTTGATGCCTGACCCGCCGATGTCGATACCGAGGATGTCCATCAACCGTCTCCCGAATTCCCGTAATGTGCGGCATACTCACGCACAGTATTCGACGCCCAAGCGGCGTCTACCTGCAGCAGTTGCGGCGGGTAGGAAGAGGCAAAGCGTGGCCTTCAGCCCTTGACCGCGCCGAGCTGAATGCCCTTGACCAGATAGCGCTGGAGGGCCACGAAGATGGCAATCATGGGCAAAATCGACATCGTGACCGCGGCCATGATCAAGTGGGTGGACTGACCCCGCGTGGAGTCGAAGAAGAGGAGGCCGATGGGGAGCGTGTACTTGTGGACGCTCTTGAGCATGACGAGGGGCCAGAAGAAGCTGTGGTAGTTCCCGATGAAGGAGAAGATGACGAGAGTGATGAGGCCGGGCCGGGCGAGGGGCAGGATGATGTCCCAGTAAACCTGCCACTTGCTCGCGCCATCGATCTCGGCGGCTTCGTCGAGGCTCTGTGGGATCGTGAGCATGAATTGGCGCAGGAGGAAGGTGCCGAAGGCCGTGAAAGCGGCCGGGAGGATGAGCCCGGCGAAGGTGTCCACCAGCCCCAGGGTGATCATGATCTGGAAGTTCGGGATCATCATGACCAGACCCGGGAGCATGAGCGTGCCCAGGTAGAGCAGGAAGACTTTGTCGCGGCCCGGCCAATGCAGGCGCGCGAAGCTGAAGGCCGCCAGGGAACTCGTGAAGACCTGTAGGAACGTCACCCAGGCGGCGATGAAGATGCTGTTCCAGTAGAAGCGCCCGAAGGGGATGACCTCGAAGACCTCGCGATAGTTGCCCCACTCGAAGGTAGTCGGGAGCCAGTCGTCGAGGCCCACCTCAGCCAGGGGCTTGAGGCTCGTGAGCAGCAGCCACACGAAGGGCAGGGCCATGGTGAAGCTCACCACCGCGAGCAGTAGATGCAGCCCGCTCGTGGCAATGAACCGGCTCAGGTAGGCCGTGCGTTCGGCGCGCTTGGCGCGGGCGTCTTCCAGCGCCGCATCATTCGTTGACATAACGGTTCCCGAACTTCCAGTTCACCAGTGTCGCGAGAAAGACCATCAGGAACAGCGTCCACGCGACGGCCGAGGAGTACCCCAGCCGCCCCGTCTCGAAGCCCTCGGAGTAGATGAAGTAGGCCAGAGTGGTTGTTGACCCGGCAGGTCCGCCCTGAGTCATCGTGCGGGCCATCTCGAAGCCGCCTTGCAGCCCGCCGATGACGCTCATGACAACGATGAAGAAGGTGGTGGGCGCGAGCTGGGGCCACGTGACGCTCCAGAACTTCTGGAGGCGTGACGCGCCGTCGATGTCGGCGGCTTCGTAGAGCTCAACCGGGATGTTCGAGAGCCCCGCGAGATACAGGAGCATATTGTTGGAGCCGACAGCGGCCCAGAAGCCCATGATCATGATCGCCGGCTTGGCCCAGTGGTAGTTGGTGAGCCACTCGGGCGGCGCAAGTCCCTGAGCGGCCATTTCAGGCAGGTTACTGAAGACAATAGCCATCCCAACGCAGACGAACTCGATGACCATGAGAGCGGCTGAGATCATCAGCGCGTTGCCGATGCCGCT
>JALGSS010000921.1 GCA_029821745.1 Candidatus Zipacnadia bacterium | reverse complement strand
TTCTTCGCCGGCGCAGGGCTGGAGGCAATTGAGTTGGGCGCGGGAGGCTATCCCGGGACCGCTCACTGCGACCCCGCCGCGCTGAACAAGAGCGCCAAGAAGCGCGAGGAACTGCTCAAAGCCGTGGAGAGCCGCGGGATGGTCATCTCTGCCCTCAGCGTCCACGGGAACCCGCTGCACCCCGACGAGGCGATTGCGAAGGAGCACCACCAGTCCTGGCGTGACGCCGCGAAGCTCGCCAACAACATAGGCGTCAAGTGCATCAACGGGTTCTCGGGCCTGCCCGGCGGAGGCCCCGGTGACAAGGTACCCAACTGGGTCGTCGCGCCCTGGCCGGAGGACCACAGCGAAGCTCTGGAGTACCAATGGGACGTTGCGGCGAAGTACTGGAAAGCCGAAGCGAAGATCATGGAGAAGATGGACGTCTGCTTCTGCTTTGAGATGCACCCGAACTTCCTGGTCTACAATCCAGAGACCATGGTGAAGCTGCGCGAGGCCGCCGGCTCGGACCGCATCTGCGCGAACTTCGACCCCAGCCACCTGTTCTGGCAGGGCATTGACGCGTCCGCGGCGCTGCGCTGGCTCGGTGACAAGGGCAAGGGCGCACGCTCCTACCTGCAGCACTTCCACGCGAATCAGCACTCTGCGGATGATCGGCTACGACGGCGTGCTGTCCATCGAGCACGAGGACAGCCTCATGACCGCGAACGAGGGCTTCCTGAAGGCCATCGCATTCCTCAAGGAGTGCGTGATCTCCGAGGCGGCCGGTGAGATGACGTGGGCCTAGGGACGGCTCAGATGCGTCCCCCTGCCCGTGGACTGATTGCGAAGGGAGAGCCAGGTCGAGGGGCTCTCCCTTTCGCTTTGCTTTGACACCCACTTCCGCGCGTGGGTAGAATGTCGGGCGTACACACGTGGCGCCAACACACCGGGAAGCAGGCTGGTGACCCATGAGACGGTTTGGACTGACCGCAGCCCTCTTGTGTCTGTTCGCTTCAACCTTCTGCGGATACTGTCAGGAGCCGATGCGCGCACTCACGGCCGAGGAGGTCCGCGAAATGGCCGCTGCCGGAACGAGTTTCAGCGGGGCCGTGCTGTCGGGAATGGATCTGTCGGCCCTGCGTGCGACGCAGGTTGACCTGGCGGGCACCAATTGGGCCCGCGCTGACCTGCGCGGCGCCGTCTTCACCAGTGTGGACCTCACCCGTGCCTCACTGGACGAGGTATCTGCGCGAGGAGCCATGTTCACCGAGTGTGTCCTCGTCAATGCGACCTTGCGCCACGGAGACCTCTCGGGTGCGGCATTCACTCGGGTGCAGTTGGCCGGCGCCGACTTCGCGGGAAGCCGATTGGCCGGCGCTGAGTTCAGCGACGCCACGTACTCGCGGACCGGAGGCATGCACTCCGGCGCGGTAGCCGCCGCTCTCCGTTCGCTGTCCGTCGGCGAGGCTGTGACCGCTACACCGTCCGTGTCGCCGAACATTTCGGCCGGGCTATCGGGCGGACCCTTCGCGTTCGTCTACAACACCGCCGACCCGAGCCAGTGGCCGATGGCCCCCTTCACCGAAAGCCCGATCCGCGCTGCCGCACTTGCGGCCGGACACGACGTGAAGGCGTACTATGATCTGGCCCCGGGGAAGGCCGTCCCGACACTGCTTCAGGCCCTCAAGGCCGGAAGCACCTGTGTGCTGCCCATCTCCTTGAAGGGAGAGGAGATGACCGGCAGGGACTTCGACCAGGCATTCTGGGGCGCCGCGGTCGCGCTCAACGACATGGAGAAGCCCGTGCGCATCGTCGTGCTCGTCCCACCCTTCGGTCGCCGCGAGTACACGTCCGCAGAACTGATTCCTCGCTGGGAGGGCCCGTGGCCCACATTGGAGGCCGCGGGGGCCGAGCGGAGTCAAGCCCGCTGCCCGCTGATCGTCCTCTCGCGGGGGGCGAACCCCAATTCCGCCCGTGACACCATCCTCACCGCCCTGCGCCACGCGGTCCAGATCATCCGCGAGCCCAGGACGTATACGACCCTGATCCCGGGCGCGGCAGGGCTCCAGCGCCTCGCGACAGACCTGCGTTTCGCTTCCCAGCCGACCACAGACCCCGAGCTGCTCAATACGCTGGCGGTATGGGGAGGCAGGCCGCGCGCGCTGCTCATCTCCGCGCGCCGGGCGGCCGCCGACTTCCTCGAGGACGCGTCCGCGCAGATGCTCCAGGGCGACCGGCCCGGCATGATCCGCGCTGCCGCACTGTATCGCGGGGAGGCGCAGATACTGGAGACGAGCTTCCCGCCCCTGCAGTCTGAATCCATCGACGAGCAGCGGGAAGCCTACGCCACGGCGTCGAAGGTCATCAACGAAGCCATCAGCATCGAGACCGCCGTCGCCAACGTTCTCGAAGAGATCGCCGGATCCTGACCCTACGCACCTCACGCATGTTCCGGGGGACCGGGCCCAATGCCCCCACTGACCCGTGAAGACGCGCTCGAACTGCGCCTGATCGCCGACGGGTGGCCGGTGTCCGTTGCCGAGGACAAGCTGGCGCGCTGGCACAAGACGGGCTGGGTGCGGCTGATCACGCCAAAGGACGCGTCGGCCGTCCGCCATCATCAAGACCTTGACCGTGACGTCGAGGCGCTCCGCGATCAGGCGCGCCGCACTGAGCGTCCCGGGGGCCTCGCATCCGTCCGGCTGCGGCTGATCCCCGGCGCGCGTCGGAAAGCGCGGGACTCCGCCCGAGCTGTGCGCAACGACGCGGACCGGCGGCGCGACGAGGCCAAGGAGCAGTGGCTCGGGCTCTCCCAGCGCGCCCTCGTGGACATTGACCTCGACCTGTGCGCGCCCCACGGGGACAGCTTCCTGCAGATTACGGATCGCGGGCGCGCGGGTGTGCGCAAGCTGCTGTTTTCTCCCGAGTTCGACACCCGGATCGCTCACGATGAAGCGATCCCCGACCGCG
>JALGSS010000920.1 GCA_029821745.1 Candidatus Zipacnadia bacterium | reverse complement strand
GGTCGGGTCCCGGGGCTGCGGCGGCGCTCCTCGCGAGGCGCGTGTCGGGCTGTGCTATACCCCGCCCTGGGCTTCAGACCGGTACCGGCGCATCACTTCCGCCTCGTAGGGCAGGACTTCCTCAGGTGTGCGCCAGTTGATCCACTCGCCCGACAGCGCGCCCTTGTAGTTGATGCCGGCGAGGAGCTTGAAGGCCTCGTCATGCGGGATATGGCCGTCTCCCATCGGCGCGAGTTCCCAACCGTTCGGGCCGCCGTCAGCAGGTCGAGTGCCGTCGTGCACGTGACAGTGCCGGACGTGGTTCTTCACGTTCTCGAAGGCCTCGGCGATGGTGTCGCCTACGCGGAACGGGTGCATGATGTCCCAGTTGATCGCGGCATTCGGATGGTCCGCGAGCTTGATGACCTCGAGCGCGTCAGCGGAGTGGCAGTACGAGTCGTGGGTCTCGAAGCACAGGTACACCTCGGCCTTCTCGGCATGCTCCGCGCACACACGGAGGCTCTCGGCCACGTACTTCTTCACGTCCGCGAAGTCGGCGCCTTCGGGCGTCGGCCCACCGAACACGCGGAGATGCCGGCAGTCCACGTCATGGGCGAGGTCCACGTAGCGCTTTGTCAGCTCGATGCTCTCCTCGCGCTTGGCGGCGTCAGCCATGGAGTACTGCCGGGACGTCGCGATGCATGCGCACACGATGCCCGTGTCCTCGAAGCTGGACTTGATCTCCTTGCGCTGCTTCTTCGTGGTGTCGAGCTCGACACCGTGCTTGTGCTGGGCCTCCGAGCGTGGCTCGACGGCGTCATACCCGTACTTGATGGCGCCCGTGAGAACCTCAGTGAGGGTCCAGTCGGGGCAACTGAAGGTCATGAAGCTTAGCTGCATTCGGTCCCGTCCTTCCCGTGGAAACGCGGTGCAAAACGCCCGGTCCGCCACGCGACACGCCAGCGGAATCCGGGCCTCGCCAAGACCGCGCCGTGCTAATTGCTCTGGAGACAAGTTCGACGCCGGGGGCAGATTCACCTGCGAGATACAAAGGGGCTGTCGGCGAGGTAGTACCGGAGCGGCAACTCGTCACCCCTGCCGGCGGCTAGACCAATGCGCGTGGTGGTGACGATGCGGGGGGCGTCGGCGGGGCCGGGTCCGTCCGGTGCCGAGATGTACAAGGGTGCCTGGGTGAGGTCGGCGTAGTTCTGATCGGTGTCGATCCCGAAGGCCTGACAGAGCTTCGCCGGGCCGCTGCACAACTGCCGGATGCTCTCGGTCTTGCGCCGCTGGGGCATCACGCCGAGGCCGTACAGGGGCATCACCGCGCGGATGAGGACGGCCTCAGCGACACCTTCGGGGGCCGTCACGACGTTCAGGCAGTAGTGCATCCCGTAGATCAGATAAACATACGCGGTGCCGGAGCGCTCGTACATGGGGGCATTGCGCTGCGTCTTGCCCCGGGCGGCGTGGCAACCCGGGTCACCCTCGGACAAGTACGCTTCCGTTTCCACGATCGTGCCCGCGCAGGGCTGCGAACCGGGCTTGTCGTGGATGAGGACCTGTCCAAGCAGGGCCTTCGCGACCTCCTGCGTCGGCGCGTTGTAGAACTCTCGCGGGAGCGGCGTGAAGGCTGAGTCAGGACCCATCGTTGCTGAGGGCCACCCTTGGGGCGGAGGAATCTGACGGCTCGGAAATCGGCACGCCCACTATATGGAACGCCCGCAGGAACGTCAAGCAATCTGCGGCGAGACGGATGGGGCGAGGGTGCGGGCCGCCAGGAGCGGTCTGCGGCGCCGATACTAAGAATAAGACTAATATATGTAGAAAAAACTTGACTGAGAACAGTGTAATTGGGTAACATAATAACAGACGCGGATGTCACCGGTGTATTTGCGATATTCACCATAAGTGATCTAGTTGTTGTCAGTACGACCTCTGTTCCCGGGCGACATCCGCTTAAATGAAGGCCCCCCAGCTTGTTCGGGGGGCCTTTTGTTGTGCGCATGGTGTTGGCCGTTGTCTACGGTCCACTCTGGCGCCACAGATCGATGAACTGGCTCGCGGTACAGGCCTCGTAGTCGTCGCCCAGCTCCTCCATCACCTTCACCAGATCGGCGGGAGTGTTCCACCAGTTGATGACGAAGACATGGAGGAAGGCCGGGCGTTGCTCCGGCGTGGCGGCGCGGATCAGCTCCACCGTCTTCTCGCCGCCAAAGCAGGCCACATTGCGAAACACAGGCACGCGCCCGTCGCCGACGGTGTAGTTGGCCTCGGCGTAACTGAGTTCGGGCGCCTTGCCGTAGTCCGCGAGAATGCCGGTGAGATTCGGGATGAGTTTGGCGTAGCGCTCGTAGTTCTCCTTGCCGCCTCGGAAGGGATTCAACACGTGCAGGTCGGCCCGCTGCATGGTCTCCGAGGTGAGAGCCAGGAATCCGTCCATCACCTCGTCCGCCCCGGGACCATATTCCTGGGCGTACACGTCCGGATAGCAGTAGCCGGCTCCCGAGACGGCGGCGATGAACTCGTCCTTCGGCGTGGCGGTCGCGTAGTAGTAGGCGAGGATGTCAGGCATGAGATCGGCCGCGCCTGGGCCGACCGACCACGCCAACTCCACATCTCCGCGAGCCTCATTTCCCCACCAGCGAGAGCCGAAGAAGGTGCTGTGCATGTACTGCAGGTTGTCCCCGTCGGAGTAGTCGAGGACGAGGTACACCTTCTCGGGATCGAGGGTCTTGGTGGGACGCGGCTTCTGCTTGAGTTCCTCCGGGGCCACCGGCACGCCCGAGTGAACGGACAGGTTCGCCCCCCACTGGCTGACGACGAAGGGCTTGCCCCACTTTGAGGTGAGAGTCACCAGTTCGTGCTCCAGATAGGCCAAGGGCGGCTGTTCACCGTAGCGACCCCAGCAACCCATGACGGGGATGTTCGGCGGAGTCCCGCGCAGCATGTCCTCGAAGATGTCCTCGGTATCGTCCGGCGCGGGCTGGAACACCGCGATCGGGAACACGCGGAAAGCGATCAGGTAGTCGTAGAACGGGATCATCCGCGGGTGCTGGAACGCCAGCACGTGATGGCTGGCCTGGGGCCACAGCTCGCGCATGCCCCACTCGTAGGCCTCGCGCACCGAGGGCCACGCGTCGGTCGCGTCGAAGGCCACGGTCAGTTTCAGTTTTTCGTTCAGGGACGGCGTGACCGGCAGCAGGTCCCGGATGCCGCAGATGGCGGCGATGACATTGAGGACCGGTGTCTTGTCGGTATCCTCCCACAGGTCCGCCGAGTACAGGACGGCCTGACGGCCGCCGGCGAACTCAGCCACCAGGTCCGCTACGCCGGCGACATCCCGCGTTTGGTATCCCCGGGACTTGAGGTTGCTGAGCCAGAACTCAGTAGCGGGCTCCGAGGAGTTCGCCAACCCAGACTGGACGTATATCCTCGGCTGCTCGCGGTTGACGAGTCCCTGGAGGGCCACCGCGACGAACCGCGCGTCCTGGTCCTTGCCATCAAGGTCCATGACGGCGAGCGTGTCCGCCGGGGCCGGTGTCCGAGGGAAGAACGTGTCGAAGGGCTTCGGCTCGTGGACGATGCGAGGCGGGCGCATGAACTCCTCCGGTGGGGATACTTCATCCAGTCGAGCCAGTGCCCCGGCCCGGTCCTCATCTCTCATCCTGCCCGACTTCCAGAGCTGGTAGAGCGCGGAGCGCGTAATCAGGTGGCGCTGCTGCTCCCGCGGGAGCAGTCGGAGCATGTTCGAACCGGCCCACACATCAATCGCGCCACTGAATTGGTCGCATCCGTGCTCGATCACCGCCACCGGCCAACCGACCTGCTCTCCTCCCTTACTCACACTCACAGCCGCCCACGCCTCATCGCCTTCGGGCAGCGATGCCGGATCCAGGAGGCAGTAAGGTCCCGGCAACCGGTACCTCCCCCAGGGGAGAACCCGCAGTCCGAGCCGGTCCTGCGGGTCGGCGTACTCCTGGCTCTCGATACCGTCGATCCACTGGAAGCTGCCGGTCCCCATCTTCTCGTGTGTGAAGTCGTCGCGATGGCCCAGGTCCGTCCAGTTGGGCTTGTCGGGTAGCGCCTCGAAGCCGGGGTTCGCCAGCAGATTCGCGTCGGGGTCGCACTCGGGCCCGCGCGAGAACACCGCGTCATCAATCCAGACGGTTCCCTTGGCGCACCAGATCTGGATGCTGAAGTCCATGGTCGCGGCATTCCCGGGGATCGTGAAGGACTCCTCGATCCACGTCCAGTCAGAGCCGGGCTCGGGGATCGCCGGATCGAAGGCCCTGATCCACAGCCGGGAGCGTTGGTCCGGCGCCAGGTCGGCGGAGGTCTTGACCCATGCCCCGGCGGTGTAGACCTGGTCCGCTTCGGTGGGCAGCAGACGACTCGCCGGCCCGAACCAAGCGTCCTTCTTGTGTGCGACGAGTCTGAGGGATGCCTGGCCACTATGCGCAACATCGACGTCTCGCGCCATCACGTCTCCCGGGGACTCACGGAAATCCCAGCCCTTCGCGCCGCCTGGGACGCAGGGATGACAGAAGGGGGTGCCGCCGACCATCAACAGGCACCCGCCGGCACTGTGAAACGCGCGGATGCTATCAAAGGCCGGCTCCGG
>JALGSS010000919.1 GCA_029821745.1 Candidatus Zipacnadia bacterium | reverse complement strand
TCCGTGCGCTTGATGCCGTCGCGGGAGATGGCCGCGATGGCCGATGAGTAGCCGTTCATCGAGGGAGCGGTCGCGACGCAGATTGGGGGGACGTGCAGTTGGGTCGCCGCGAGTTTGGTCAGGTCGTTGACCGTGCCGCTGCCGACCGACAGCAGGAAACCGGGCTTCGCCGGCAGTGCGGCCTCGAGTTTCGCGAGGGCCGTATCGTCGGCCCTCAGGGGCAGGCCGTCCTGTTGAGGTCCGAGGATGATCGGCGTGAGTTCATAGTCGTGGGCCGCATTGAGGACCTTCTCACCGGCCACGGTCCACGTGTTCTGATCGGCGATGAGGGCGCCCCTCGGCGCGGTGGCATGGCGCTCAAGAACCTGTGGCAGCCGCTCTAATGCGCCCGGGCCAATTTCCACCTGTTTGGTGACTACGGTGTGGGTGCGACCGCATTCGCAAGGGACCGATGTGCCGAGTCGAGACTTCCAATTGTTGTCCATTGTCTGATCATGTCCTGGGAATAGATTGAGCCGCGCCATTGCTGCACTGACGCCAGGGCGCGACGACGGCAAGTCTCCGGTGTGTGGCTGAATCAGGGTGGCTCGCGGCGGGCCTTGCGGAGTCTGGAACGCCGGACGCGGGCTACTCGGTAACCAGCAGGTGTAGGGCCTCGACCAGTTGCCCGTGGATCTCTCGGAGCTCTTTGACAAGCATCGTTTGGTCCTGCCGCACGATTGACCCGGGCTGGGCGAGCACCGGGGCCATCTGCCGCCAGGCGTCGGCCGGCCACGGCAATTGGCCCGGGATGTCCTGGTGCCCGGAGGCCCGGGGCACGATTCGCTGAGGCTCAGCACTGAGAAGCAGCTCGGCCGCCCGGCTGGAGAGCTCCAAGGCCCTTGCGTGATGGGCCCTCACGGGGGGAGGAATGAGACGGGTGACGCGGGTCAAGTAACGCGCCATCTGCTCGAACTGCGCGCGTATCGCTACCATCATGGGGAATGGGTAGTAGTCGCCGGCGGGGTGCGCCGGGTCAAGTTCGGCCCTGCCCAGCCAGTCAATCAGGCGCGTGTAGTCGTCGACTCCGGCCCCGCCTTGTTCGCCTGAGAGCAGAGCCACAGCGCGGGTCAGCGCGCGGCGCACAAGTTTGCCGGGACGCCAACGGGGCGCCTGCCGGCCCTCGATGAGGAGGACGCTGCGAAGCGTCGTCGGGTCAGCGGGCCAGATGAGATTCTGGGAAGGCGTCCGGTGCACCAGCGCGTCCTGGACGGCGCTCCCGTGGAACTCGGCTGTGTCAGGGGCGAATCTGTGCACGATGCCCCATGTGTAGCCGACCGCCTTGCCCGGGAGCCTTGGACGCCAGCCGCCGCACGCGATGGCGGGGCGCAGGTGTCGCATCCCGGCCCGGAGCTGGGTGAACATGCGGGTCAGTTGGCCGTCTTCCGCGGCATGGCTCACGGGTTTCGCGACGATCCCCACGTCGGCGAGCGCTTCGAGGAAAGTCTCCCCCGGTGAACAGAGGCCGATCGTCGGAGTATCGGGCGAAAGGCCGAGGGCGAAGCAATCACCGGTTCGCGCTGCGATCTCGTCGGCATGCAGCGGGTGTCTATATAGCCTAAGCAGGGCCTCGATGACGCGGGTGAGGCCGCTGATCTGGTCTTCCGTCTGCATCATCGGCGGTATCTGGTCAAAGGACAGGTCCGACTTGATCTCTTCGCGCCTGAAGGGATTGAGCACGATGTATGAACCCTCCTGTGACCGAGACGGGTGCCCGATACTCTGTCATGTGTTCGTGAAGACGCGGACGCTACGGCCGGAAGAGCCGTCTTCTGCGTGGCTCAGGATGACAGCGTCGTCCTGGCCCATCCCGAAGATCGCGCGCAAATGCCCGTGCAGGAAGACAGGACAGGGGCACCGAATTATACCACAACTGCTCAAAAGGAGGCGAACCTATGCACGTGTTCGACGCGATCAGCGCGCGGTATAGTGTGCGACGCTACGAGGACCGGGCGGTGGAGCCGGAGAAGCTCGAGCGCATCATGGAGGCTGCCCGGCTGGCGCCCTCGGCCAGCAACCGGCAGGAATGGCGCTTCGTAGTGGCATGCGACCACGACAGACGCCAGCAATTGATGGAGGCGGCCAGCAACCAGGAGTTCGTCGGGGAGGCGCCGGTCGTGATAGTGGCGTGCGCGAAGACCGATGGACACGTGATGCGCTGCGGCCAGTTGTGCTACACGATCGATGTCGCCATCGCTCTGGAGCACATCGCCTTGCAGGCTGTGGAGGAAGGACTAGGGACGTGCTGGATCGGATCCTTCGATGAGGTCGCGGTTAAGGA
>JALGSS010000918.1 GCA_029821745.1 Candidatus Zipacnadia bacterium | reverse complement strand
GTCATGTCATCCAACCACACCTTGCCCGGCCCGTCGAGGTGCTGCATGATCCGCAAGAGCCGCGAGTCCTTCGGAACGGGGAAGGTGGCCTCGCCCTGGACCCACTCGCCGCCCGTGTCCTTCGGGATCGCGATGCGCGCCGAACCCGTCACCTTCATGCCGTCGGCAAACGTCCCCAGCATCACGCTGTTGCCCCGGACAACGCCTTCCGACCTCATCCACACGCGCATCCGGTAGGTGTGCCCGACGAGGAAGCCGCCCCCGACCGGCACATTCTGGGACACCTGCACGGTCTCATCATCCGCAGTGTTTTCCAGACGCAGGCCGGCCTCGCCACCGTGGGTCTCGTCGGTGTCATGGAAGCATTTCCCGCGCCAGACTGCTCCCCGGTAGCCGCCCACCTTGTCCCACCCCGCGGGGGCATTCCGGCTCCACTCATCGAACCCGCCGTTGTTCAGAGCAGGCCCCGGGCCCACGAGTTGCGACGGCACCATGTGGGGTATCTGCCCATTCACCAGGCAGTATGCGGCCATCAGCTTGTTCCCGGCTTGCGGGTTGCTCTGGAAGGTCGGCAGATACTCGTGGTAGATGTAGTTGAACACCGACGCCGGGGTCACGAGGGGCGAGTTCTGCCGCAGGACCTCCCAGTCGCGGTAGTCCTGCACCGCCACCTGCTGGATGAACAGCTCATTGGGCTCCTCGAAGCAGACAATCGCGTTGGGGTCGATGCGACGACACTGCTCCAGCATCGTCTCAAGCTGGGTGCGGAACACGCGGGTCATCCACTTCCCCGGACCCGGCGGGTGTGGATGCGTGGGGCTGTAGCACCAGGGAAACGCACCGCCGACCACCTGATCGACCTGGACCATGTCTGCGCCGCGCCGCACAAGCTGCAGAGCGATCTCGTTCATCCAATCGATGGTCCACGGATCACCTGGGCACATCGCCGACGTCTCGCCGCCGCGCAGCCACGAGCGCTTCTGCCTGTAGACGGACCCGTCGCGCAGGTGGACTGCGTGAGGCTCGGCGACCTTCGCGAAGCGCTCCCGGTCATCCCACTTGAATGTGTCTCCCTCTTCCTTCTCGTATGTCAGCGTGTAGTGGTACCCGGACGGCCATGGGAACGCGTGACACCGGTACTGCTTGCTGAACTCGACGAGGTCCTGGAACTCCTCGTCCGAGGGGAACACGGGGAAGTAGTCGGGCGTCACCCATGAGCCCACCTTCTCCCATCCCCAGTAGGCGGTGATCAGCGGAATGCTCTCGGGGAACAGTCGCCCCCAGTAGCCGGTAAGCCAGCGCTTGATCGTGTCGGGCCGCCCGAGCCAACTGCGCCCGAAGCGGACCATCGCCGGCCCCGACTTCAGCCACTCTGGCACGTCCGACCGATCCGCAAACCGCGTGGCGCACCACGGCTGCATCTCAGCCCAGTGCTTGTAGATGTCCGCCCCGTCGCGCCAATCCGCGGGCACGTTTGGGTCGCTGCTGGTGAAGGTGGACAGCACCACATCGTAGCCCAGGTCGAAGGGCGCTTCGTCGAAGCAATGCCGACTCCAGGCCATCGACAGGCCTTCAGCCGTCCGGCGGCAGCTCACGCTCTTCGGGTAGCCCGTGGAATCATAGCTCGCGCTGTACACACCCGCGGAGTCATCATAGTAGCAGGCGAACTGCGCCGTCAGCGACCCCGGCTGTCTGGCGCTCGTCGAGGTGTTCGCCGCCCACCGCGAGGGTTGCAGGAACACGCCGCCCTTGGTGCGGCCCATCACCAACGCGTCGGTGGCCTCATCCTCGGCTCCCGGGCAGCGCAGGCACACGAAGGGATACTGGACCTGCTCCAGCACCAGCGTATCGGGGTAGGTCGCCGAGAGCCCCCAGTAGACGAGTGGATCATCCTCGAACACCGTCGCGCTGCAGTTGACCGCGATGCCCTTGCCGTCGAGGTCCTCAAACAGCATCCGCACGCGGGTGTCCTCGACCTCGTACGTCACGGCCCTCGCGTTCCGGTTGGAGACGTACAGCTTCTTCCCACTCGTGTCGCCCTTCTGTGTCAGGGCGAGTTGAAACAGCATTGGGGCCTGTTGCTCGGCGATCAACTCCCGCCCGTCGACGCGATCGATCAGAGACACGATTGCCCCCTGCCGGGTCTTGTCGATCGCGAGGTCCAGGCGTGTGTTCTTAAGCAACACAGTGTCCTGGCTTTCGACGCACTGGGCGGGCCGCACCGGTTGTGCCCAGGCGGCTGAGACCGCGAGCAAGCAGGCTCCCAGAAGACTCACGCCACGCATCCCTATCATGGTGCCTCAAGCTCCTCCTGCGCCAC